>CAZKCY010000008.1:0-18498 GCA_964551155.1 uncultured Marinimicrobium sp.
ACCGCAGACAGAGCAGGGTGTTCAAGCCTGGGTGGTTCAAGTCGCCAGTTTTAGCAACCTAGACACCGCCAACAAATTGCGCGATCGGCTTCAGGAGCAGGGCTACAAAGCTTATGTTCGCTCTGTGGAAATCGGCAGTGGCACAGTGAGCCGGGTCTATATCGGGCCCAAACTCAAGCGATCCGAAGCCGAATCGATTAAGTCAGCTGTCGACCAAAGTTTGCGGGTCGATGCGCTGGTATTGAAGTTTCAGCCATGAAAGCTGCTCAGGGTATCTGGCGCCGGGTAGCTCTGCTAAAATGCGCGGCCTTGATCAAGTGGAGCAGGCGGAGCAAATTGAGAGAGTTCCGACAATGAATTGGGCAGATTGGGCCATTTTGGGCATATTGCTGTTTTCCAGCTTGATCAGTATTAAGCGCGGCTTCGTCAAAGAGGCCTTGTCGCTGGCGACCTGGATACTGGCGTTCATCGTGGCTATGGTGTTTAGCGACCGGCTTGCCGGTTTGCTGACCAATTTGATAGAAACACCGTCGGTGCGCGAAATGGCCGCCTTCGCAATACTTTTTGCCGCCACCTTGATTGTCGGTGCCATGGTGAATTATCTGATTGGCGAATTGGTGCGTATGACCGGTCTCAGCGGTACCGACCGGCTCTTCGGCATGCTGTTTGGCTTGGCTCGGGGACTGGTGGTGGTTATGGCAATACTGATTTTGCTGCCGTCGCTGATACCCCTGGAGCAGGATAACTGGTGGCACGAATCGGTCCTTATTCCTCACTTCCTCGCATTTGAAGACTGGGCGCGCGCTATGGCTGCGCAGACCTCCCAGTTTTTTCTCAAGTTGTTCGAATAGCTAGGCTCGGTACTTTTAATTGCGGTTCTTGAAAGGTAGGTTTTTATGTGTGGCATTGTCGGTATTGTGGGTAAAAGCGATGTCAATTTGCAGTTGTATGATGCTCTGACCATACTGCAACATCGCGGCCAGGATGCCGCCGGAATCATGACCTGCGACGGCGGCAAGCTGGCGCAGCAAAAAGCCAATGGCCTGGTGCGCGATGTGTTTCGCACCCGCCATATGCAACGGCTGGTGGGCAACATTGGCATAGGCCATGTACGCTACCCTACCGCGGGCAGCTCTGGTCCGGCTCTGGCGCAGCCGTTTTACGTCAACTCCCCCTACGGCATAGCGCTGGCACACAACGGCAATCTCACCAATGCCGATAAGCTGAGCGAGGATCTGTTCAAAACCGATCTGCGCCACGTCAATACCGATTCCGACTCGGAAGTGCTGCTGAATGTGTTCGCTCACGAACTTCAGTTGCAGGGCAAACTTCAGCCCAATGAAGACGATATATTCGCCGCTGTGGCGGGCGTTCATCGTCGGGTAAGCGGTGGCTATGCCGTGGTCTCGTTAATCGCCAGTTATGGCTTGATCGCGTTTCGCGACCCCAATGGCATTCGGCCCCTGGTGTACGGCAAGCGCGAAACCGAAGCCGGCACTGAATATATGGTGGCCTCCGAGAGCGTAGCGCTGGATGTGCTCGGCTTTGAGTTGGTGGCCGATGTGGCCCCCGGCGAAGCCATCTATGTAACCGCTCAGGGCGAACTGCATCGGCGCCAGTGTGCCGAGCACACCCGCTTGACCCCCTGCATTTTCGAGCATGTTTATTTTGCTCGCCCAGACTCGATTATGGACGGGATTTCGGTTTATAAAGCGCGCTTGAGGCAGGGCGAAAAGCTGGCGGAAAAAATCCTGCGCGAGCGTCCCGACCATGATATCGACGTTGTGATCCCGATCCCGGACAGCAGCCGGGTCGCCGGTCAGGCCCTGGCCTACAACCTTGGGGTCAAGTTTCGCGAAGGGCTGATCAAGAACCGCTATATAGGGCGCACTTTTATCATGCCCGGCCAGCAGCAGCGGAAAAAATCCGTGCGCCAGAAACTCAACACCATCGAACTGGAGTTTCGGGGCAAGAACGTGATGCTGGTGGATGACTCCATTGTGCGCGGCACCACTTGCCAACAGATTATTCAAATGGCGCGCGACGCCGGTGCCGCCAAGGTTTACTTCGCCTCGGCAGCGCCACCGGTGATTTACCCCAATGTGTACGGCATCGATATGCCCACAGTAAAAGAACTCATTGCTCACGGGCGCACTGAAGAAGAAATTTGTCGGGAGATAGGCGCCGACTGGCTGATTTATCAGGATCTTGAAGACCTGGTGGCGGCATCGGCGGAAGGCAGCCGGCACGTTAGCGAATTCGATTGTGCGGTGTTTAACGGCGAATACGTTACCGGCGATGTAGATCGGTCGTATCTCGACAAACTGGAAGCCGAGCGTCAGGAGGGGGCCAAAAGCCGGGTGCACAAACCCGCTGGAAAAAATGAGCCTACCCTGATCGGATTGCACAACGATATCGCTGAAAACTGATTACCGGCACTACTGATTACCGGAACTAAAGTCGGAGTACCTTAATGCTAGAGTCAGATGACCCCTTGATCGGGGCCGGACTGGATACCCTTGCGGTGCGCGCTGGCCGGCACGCCACTGAAGAAGGTGAACACAGCGAGGCGCTGTTTCTGACCTCGAGCTATGTGTTTGCCAATGCTCAGGAGGCCGCCGATCGCTTCTCGGGCGAGCAGCCGGGCAATGTCTATTCGCGCTATACCAATCCTACCGTAAGGGCTTTCGAGGAACGCATAGCGGCCCTGGAAGGCGCTGAATCGGCTGTGGCCACCGCCTCCGGCATGGCCGCGATTCTAAGCACCTGCATGGCCTTGCTTCAATCGGGTGACCACATTCTCTGCTCGCGCAGTGTGTTCGGTACTACAACTGTGCTGTTTACCAAGTACTTGCAGCGTTTTGGCGTTACCACAACGTTTCTCGACCCGACCGACTACGCGGCCTGGGAGCAAAACTTTCAGCCCAACACCAAGCTGGCGTTCGTCGAGACGCCTTCCAATCCTTTGTGCGAAGTGGTGGATATTCGTCGCCTGGCCGAACTGTGCCACGCCCGGAATGTACTTTTGGCCGTGGACAATTGTTTCTGCACGCCCGCACTGCAACGACCGCTGGAGTTGGGTGCCGACATAATTATCCATTCGGCGACCAAATACATCGATGGCCAGGGGCGCTGCTTGGGCGGCGTGGCCGCTGGGCCGAAAAAATTGATGGACGAAGTGCTGGGCTTTATTCGCAGCGCTGGCCCCAGCCTGAGCCCTTTCAATGCCTGGGTATTTTTGAAGGGCCTTGAAACTCTGCGTCTGCGCATGGAGGCCCATTCGCGCAACGCCCTGGCGCTGGCTCAATGGTTGAGCGAACAACCAGCGGTGGAAAGAGTGTTTTACGCGGGTCTTCCGGATCACCCGGGCCATCAGTTGGCCGCTAATCAGCAGAGCGCTTTTGGCGGCGTACTCTCGTTTCGGGTAAAAGGCGGCAAGACCGAGGCTTGGAAGCTGATCGACGCTACCCGGATGCTTTCGCTCACGGCCAACCTCGGCGATGCCAAAAGCACCATTGTGCATCCGGCCACAACCACTCACGGCCGTCTGACGCCGGAGCAGCGCCAGCATTCGGGAATCACCGATAACTTGATTCGGGTGGCGGTCGGCCTGGAAGATGTCGAAGACATCAAACGTGATCTGGCGCGCGGACTGCAGCAGCTGTAAAAAGTTATAACGTGACAGGCGCGTCTAAAGCATTGGCTCGGCGCTATCGAGATTCAACAGAGGGCTGCCCAGCAGATGCGGGATTTTATTCAGACGATTGTCGATGAAGTCGGCCGGGTGTTGCTCGGCAAAGAAGAAAAAATCAAACTGGCACTGGCCTGCCTGTTAAGCGATGGACATCTGCTGATTGAAGATTTGCCCGGCATGGGCAAGACCACTCTGGCCCATGCGTTGGCCCGGGTGCTGGGCTTGTCTTATCAGCGGGTCCAATTCACCAGCGACATGCTACCAGCGGATATCATCGGCGTTTCGGTGTTTGATCGCAACGCAAGCCGGTTTGAATTTCACCCCGGGCCGGTGTTCAGCCAGCTATTGCTCGCCGATGAAATCAATCGCACCACGCCCAAAACCCAGAGTGCGCTGCTCGAGGCCATGGAAGAAGGGCAGGTAACCGTCGAGGGTGAAACCCGGCCACTGCCCAAACCTTTTTTTGTCATTGCCACTCAGAATCCCCTGTCGCAAATGGGTACTTTCCCTTTGCCGGAATCCCAGCTCGATCGCTTCTTGATGCGCATCAGCCTGGGCTATCCCGACGCCGCCGCCGAAAAGCAGATGTTCTTAGGCGGTGATCCCCGCCAGTTGATTAAAGAGCTGCGGGTTTGTCTAAAACCGGCTCAGTTGACCGAAATAAAAAAAGCCACTCAGAAGGTTAAAACCTCCGACAGCCTGCTGGATTATTTGCAGCGTTTGGTGCATTTCACCCGCCACGCTCCCGACTTCAGCTGTGGCCTCTCCCCGCGCGGTGCTTTGGCGCTTTTGAGCGCCGCCAAAACCTGGGCCTTTATGCATAACAGAAGTTATGTGATTGCGGAGGATCTGCAGGCTCTAATTCCCGCTGTCGTGGCTCACCGAGTGACCTCCTCCGGCGCCGAGGCGACCACCGGTGACCAAGCCCTCATGACCCGACTGCTAAATGAAGTGGATGTGGTTAACGCTTAAAGCCGGTTGATACCCTTTGCAGGGCCCCCAGATGCAAAACCTGACGGATCTTTTTAAAGCGAACTTCTGGCGTTGGATCGAGCGCCGGGCGCCGCGCGCCGATCAGGTGGTGCTCAAACATAGATCCATCTACGTTCTACCTACCCGCCAGGGTTTGGGCTTTTTATTGGTGCTTGCGTTACTTTGGGTCTTGGGGACCAATTACGAAAATAATTTAGTTCTGGCGCTGACCTTTCTAATGGCGAGCCTGTTGATCGTGTCGGTCATTCACGCCTTTAAAAATCTTTCGGGTCTCAGGCTTAGGGCCTTAAAGAGTCATCCGACTTTTGCCGGAGACTGGGCGGAGTTTGAAATACTGGTGGAGGCCGCCCCGCGTTCGAGTCACGAGACGGTGCATTTGAGTTGGGATCCGGCGCTGTCGGTGGAATTCGATCTGATCGATGCGCCCGAGAAGCATCTGGTGCTGGCTCACCGAGCGCGTCGGCGGGGTTGGATGCGCCCGGGTCGATTGCTGGTCGAGAGTTATTATCCGCTCGGCTTTATCCGCGCCTGGTCCTGGGTGTATTTGGATATTCAGGCGCTGGTATACCCCGCCCCTCGAAGTTCACTCGAGCCGCCCTTGGGGCACTTTGCCGCCGACAATGGCGACAAACTCTCCCGCGAAAACCAGGAGGAGTTTCAGGGTTTTCGCCGTTTTCAGCCAGGCGCGCCTCTGGCTCGCGTGGCTTGGAAGCACTATGCCCGTGGCGCCGGCATGCACCTTAAGGACTACACCGGCTTTCAGGACGAACAGGTTTGGCTGGACTGGGAGCAGTTGCGCGGTCTCGATGCCGAAAGCCGCTTGAGCCAGTTGTGTTTTTGGGCTCTGGAGCTGGGTAAGTCGCGCGCCGAATACGGTTTACGCCTGCCGGATAGCGTTTTGCCGCCGGGCCAAGGCAGTGCTCACCAAACTCGGGTCCTGCGAGCACTGGCGCTCTATGGCTTGCCGGACGAGGCTTCTCGAAGTGAGTGAAACAGAACAGATTCCGCGTACCAGCCTGGCCTGGTTGATGCTGGCGCAGCTGGTTATTCTGCTCCCCCACATCAGCCATGCGCCAGTTTGGCTCTGGGCAATCTGGCTCGGCGTTATGCTCTGGCGCTGGCAGATTTTTCGGGGCGCCTGGGATTTCCCAGGAAGCTGGGTCAAGCTGGCTTTGATGCTCGTCGCCGGCACCGGCTTGGCAGTAAGCTACCGCGGGAGTTTCGGCATGGAAGCCATGGTAAGCCTGTTGTTGATTGCCTTTATGCTCAAGCTGCTGGAGCTGCGCCGGCGCCGGGATATGCTGGTGTTGTGCTATCTGGGCTATTTTGTCGCCGCCACTCAGTTTCTATTTTTCTCAAACATTCTGGCCGGGCTCTATGGGCTGTTTTCGATTGCGGTAGTCACCGCGACACTGCTCGGTGCCCACCAGTCACTGGAGCAGTACCGCTTCTGGCGCACGCTCAAAACTACCGGCTTGCTGCTGGTTCAGGCTTTGCCCTTAATGGTGATTCTATTTTTGGTGGCGCCGCGCATGGGGCCGCTCTGGGCGGTGCCCCAGGAAACCGGCGGTGCGACCAGTGGCATGAGCGATTCCATCTCCCCCGGCGATATCGCCAATCTGGCGCGCTCCAATGCGCTTGCGTTTCGGGTCAGTTTCGAAGGGCCGGCTCCGGCACCCAGAGAGCACTACTGGCGCGGTCTGGTGCTGTCCTATTTCGACGGTCGCCAGTGGCGTCAGAGCCAGCGTCAGCAAATGGAGCAGCTGGTCGACTGGCCGGGTCGGCCCGCCTCAAGTTGGCGCGAGCAAGTTCGTTACCAAGGCAGGCCGGTAAGCTACGAGATTATTATGGAGCCCAGTCGTCAGCCTTGGCTCTACAGCCTGTCGGCGCCCGCCCAGTGGAGTGAGGAGATCGGTATTGGCCCCGAGTTTCGCCTGCAAAAGCGGGAGCCGGTTTTTCAAAGGACCAAATATCAGGTCACTTCCTATCTCGATTATCGCTATCAGCCTCAAGGGCTCGCCGACTGGGAATGGCGCCAGGAGCTGCAACTACCCGTCGGCAGCAACCCCAAGACCTTGGAGCTCGCTCAAACCTGGCGGCGGGAGGTGGGTTCTGATCAGGCCTTGATCGAGCGCTTGCTGGCTCATTATCGTGCCAACTTTCGCTATACCCTGCAGCCCCAGACCCTCGGCCGGCACAGCGTGGACGAGTTTCTGTGGCAGAGCCAGGAGGGCTTTTGCGAACACTTTGCCAGCAGCTTCGTGTTTTTTCTGCGCGCCGCGGGAATTCCAGCGCGGGTAGTCTTGGGCTATCAGGGCGGGGAGCCCAATCCGCTGGAAGATTACTGGATGGTGCGTCAGCGCGAGGCCCACGCTTGGGCCGAAGTCTGGCAACCGGAGCGCGGTTGGGTGCGTTACGACCCCACGGCAGCGGTGGCGCCGGAGCGGGTGGAACAGGGTCTCGACGATTCTCTGAGCGGCGAGCAAGATTATCTGGAGCGGGAATTTGGCTCCGATATTGAATTGCTGAATCAGCTTCGGCTGCGCTGGGACTTGGTCAATTACCGCTGGAGCCGCTGGGTGCTGGAATACGATCAGAGTTTACAGTCCGAGTTGCTCAGCGACTGGCTGGGAGGCACGGATCCCTGGCGTATCGCGTTGTTTGTGGTGCTGGGAGGCGGCTTGGTGGTCGGTTTGATTGTGCTGGTTCTCCTCTGGCGCCAGCGCGCTCGTTACGCCTATCCCGCCGACCGTTACTACGCGCTTTTTTGCCGCAAATTGGCGCGCAAGGGGCTGGCTCGTCAGTCCGGCGAAGCGCCGCGGGATTACGCTCGTCGAATAGCCGAACAGTCCCCGGAGCTGGCTGACCAGGTTCGCCAAGTCACCTATTGTTATGAGCTGGTTAGTTATGCCGGCAACAGAGCGGCGCTGGCGGATTTGCGCCGTGCCGTGCGGGCGTTGTGATATAGCCAAGGTGATTCCCCAGTGCAGTAGCACTTTTTTGGTGAACTGTTTTAAGTGTGCACCATGAGTAAGATCCATAAAAGTGCGCGCGGCCCCCGAAAAGCCCTAGAAAAGTGCAATTTATTTTTGATATGCACCAACAAAGTGCTTAAATCTTTGTATCTTCTCCCTGTTAGATTCCTAAGTCCTTGAATAACAAGAATATATAGTTAAGGCATGATTCCTGCTTTATAAGCGCCTTTGCACACTAATGTTGCAGCTTTGTCCCAGTTCAAACATGAAAAATCAGCCTAATGCTGCGCAGGGTTTGATTTATCGGTCTTGGCGCTTTTTTTCATTGAAACTGCGCCCTCAATTGGAGCGCTTGGTCTCTCGGGCTGCGTTGATTTCGGTTAAAACAATAAGGAGTTACCATGAAAAAGCCTGCTGGAGCCTTGTTGGCTCTGATGTTATTCCTGCAGAGTAAATCGGCCCTGGCGGCCAGTGAAGGCCTAAACGGCGCCAATACCGCCTGGATTCTGACCGCCACGGCTTTAGTGCTGTTTATGACCCTGCCCGGCTTGTCCTTGTTCTACGGCGGCTTGGTAAGGGCGCGCAATATCCTTTCCATTTTGATGCAGTGTTTCGCCATTGCCTGTATTGCCTCTTTGCTGTGGTTGATCCTGGGTTACTCTCTCAGTTTTGGGCCCGGCAATGATTTTATTGGCGATATGAGTCGGGTGTTTCTAACCGGTATGAGCTCCGACAACTTGGCTGGCGACATTCCCGAAAGCCTGTTTTTTATGTTCCAAATGACCTTTGCCATCATCACCCCGGCGCTGATTGTGGGTGCTTTCGCCGAGCGGATGAAGTTCTCCTCGGTGCTGATTTTTTCGGCACTTTGGCTGCTTGGCGTTTACTTTCCCGTTTGTCATTGGGTCTGGGGGGGCGGCTGGCTAGGCCAGATGGGACTGCTGGATTTTGCCGGCGGCGCTGTGGTGCATATCACCGCCGGCGTAGCGGCTCTGGTAGCGGCTTTGGTACTCGGCAACCGCAACGGCTTTCCCGAAACCGCCATGCCTCCCCACAATATGACCATGACGGTCACCGGTGCCGGTATGCTCTGGGTGGGTTGGTTCGGCTTTAACGCCGGCAGCGCTCTAGCCGCCAACGGCAATGCCGCTATGGCCATGTTGGTGACCCATATATCCGCCGCCGCCGGTTCCCTGGCCTGGATGAGCATGGAGTGGATATTGTTTCGCAAGCCCAGCGTTTTGGGTATTGTCACCGGCATGGTTGCCGGACTCGGCACCATTACTCCGGCGTCCGGGTTTGTCGGGCCCGGAGGGGCCTTGATCATCGGTTTGAGCGCGGGTGTTATCTGCTTCTTCGCCACCCAGGCGATGAAGCGGGTTTGGAAAATTGATGACTCACTCGATGTGTTTCCGGTCCACGGGGTCGGCGGAATTTTAGGGACTCTGCTGGTGGGTATATTCGCCTCCACCGAGTTGGGCGTGTTCAGTGGCCAGGGCTTTGCCGAAGGTATAGGCAGTATCAGCGAGCAGCTGGGTGTTCAGCTAATTGGGGTGTTGGCGGTTCTCGTCTATACCGCAGTGATTACCTATGTGCTGCTTAAATTCACCGGCGTACTGACCAGGGGTCTGCGGGTTAGCCGTGAAGTGGAGCAGGAGGGCCTGGATATCAGGCACCACGAAGAGTCGGGCTATAAGTTTTGATGAAAGGCGATTAGCGCTGCGGTGACCGCGACATTGAGCGACTCCACGCCATTGTTCATCGGAATCCGCAGTTGCTGATTGCACTGGGCCGAAACCGACGGCGAAACCCCTTCAGTTTCGTTGCCGAGCACGTAGATGCAGGGCCCTTTGGGCTGGAACTCGCCCAGTGTCAGCTCGGCATGGGAGGAGAGGACGCAGATGCTCGCCTTCTGCTTGCGAAACTCCGCCAGAGCTTCGGGCAGGCTCTCGCAGTTCAATATCGGGGCTCTAAAAACCGTTCCGGCACTGGCTTTGATCACCAGCGGGTCAATGGGGGCGCCGCCTTTTTCCGGCAGCAGCAGACCGTCGATATTGCCGGCGCAAGCTGAGCGGATGATCATGCCCAGATTCTGGGGATTGGTGATCCGATCCAAGGCCAGCAGCCGGTAGTTTGCCCGGACCGGCGCTTCGAGAAACTGGCGATGACTCATATAGCGGGAGCAGATCAGGTCGGCCGCCACGCCTTGATCTTGCTTGGCGTTTTTGGATATCCGCGCCAGGGCTTTGCGTTCGTGGTAGACAATTTCGGCCCCCTTGGCTTTAGCCCGGGCGACAATTTGATCGAGCAGCTCCGCGGAGCGGTTGCTGTCGGCCAGATGCAGGCGATAAATTTTGGTGTGTGGATCTTCCAGGGCTTCCAGTACCGGCTTGCGGCCGTATACCGTCAGCAGGGAGGCGAAAAACCGTTTTTTGGCGCGGTAAGCTTCGCTGTCGGTTTTAGGACTGTCGGACATAAACACTGGCTTCCTGGAGGCTAAAAAAGATGGATTATAACCCGCGCCTGCGCCATTAATCTGCGCTGGTTGCTGGATTTTGTCGACCAACAAAGGCAAGCTGAAAGACTTTGCAATCCAAGCGATTTATTGTGGAGTAGGGCAAACCATGGCAGAGCTTGAACTCAGTTCCCAGCAACTGGAAGCGGCCGGTAAAAATCTGCAGGCACTGAAGACCGAGCTGGAACAGTTGCTGCTGCTAAGTGAGGAGTCCTCGAGCGCAGTAGAACTGGATCAGAGCAAAGTGGGGCGGCTGTCGCGCATGGATGCCATGCAGCAACAGGCCATGGCGGTTGCCAAACGCAGCGCCTACCAACAGCAGCTGCGTTCGGTTTTGGCGGCGCTGGCGCGCCTGGAGCGGGGCGACTATGGCTATTGCACCGAATGCGACGAGCCCATTGCCTTCGCCCGCTTGGAGATTAAGCCCGAAGCGACATTATGTCTTAAATGCCAGCAAAAGTCGGGCGGTTGAGCCGCGCAATCAAATATTTAAATAGCAGTCTTCGTCATTTTCGATCAGGGCTCTGAGGATATCGCGCCGATTGATCATACCCACCAGTTTGCCATCACTGACCACCGGATAATTCTTGGGCTTTTGTTCCAGCATGGTTTGCGCTAACTCGACAATGCTGGTTTCTGGGCTGACGGTTAACACCGGCGTTTGCATAATGCTTGAAACCGGACCCGGTTCTTCGCAGAAGAAAGTGCCGTGTAACATCTCCTTGATACAGTCTTGTTCGGAAACAAAACCCTGAACTCGTTCTTGCTCGTCTATCACCGGAATGCCGGTAATGCCTCCTTTGAGCAACGCCGCCACCACTTGATTGGTGCTGGTGCTGGGCGTTACCGCAAACACCTGACGCTGCATATAATCTTTGACCAGAATAGAGTGCATATGCCTTGTCTCCCCATCTTCCGTTGCCGCGCTAAAGCCTGAGCCGCGTTACTTTCGACTCTGTTTTCAGTATAGACCTTGGCAAGGTTTTTTAGGGCTACTGACGACAAATAGCCAGATAGGCGCGCACCGCCGCACCCATGCCCGTGGCGAGCGAATCCACCGTAAGGGCGTGGCCGATGGAGACTTCCTGTATGTTGGGGATTTGCAGGAACTGGGCGAGGTTTTCGAGATTGAGGTCGTGGCCGGCGTTTATGCCTATACCTAACTCGTGAGCGCGGGCAGCGGCGCTGCGGTAACTTTCAAGTAGAGGCCCCAAATCCTTTGAGCGGCTTTTGTGGGCCCAGGCGTAGGGGCCCGTATAAAGCTCGATTCGATCAGCGCCCAGATCGCTGGCTCTCTCTATTTGCTCGATATCCGGATCCATAAACAGGCTGACTCTTATGCCCGAGTCTTTGAGTTGCTGAACTATTGGCGCCAGTTTTTGCGCCGATTGTTTTAGATCAAAACCGTGATCGGAAGTAAGCTGATCGTCGCTGTCGGGCACCAGGGTGCACTGGTGGGGCCGGTGCTGATCCACCAGGGCCATAAAACCGGGATAAGTGCCTTGGGCCGGAGCAAAAGGATTGCCTTCAATATTGAATTCCGCGTCTGGGTATTCGGCAACTAATTGCCCTAAGGGGCCAATATCACTCGCTCGAATATGGCGCTGATCAGGGCGGGGGTGCACGGTCAAGCCGTCGGCTCCGGTGTCGAGACAAAGGCGGCCGTGGGCGAGCAAATCGGGATAATTGCCCGCGCGCGAATTGCGCAGCAGAGCGATTTTGTTCAAGTTGACGCTCAGCTTGGTCAAGCTCATTGTTCTTGGTCGCTTTTTAGTTTTGACGTGGAAACGCGTTCGGCCTTCAAAATTCGAACTGGGGTGTTGGGCGCTTCAGGATGAGCGGAATAATTGCCACGCGGTTCTTCTACGATTTTTACCACCGTTTCATGACCGTCGATAACGCGACCAAATACCGTATAGCCCGGTCGGTCCTCAGTGGCGTTGAGCGAGGGGTTGTGATTCAGATTGATAAAAAATTGCGAGGTGGCGCTATCTGGATCGCTGTGGCGGGCCATGGCGATCGTCATAGGAGCATTCTTCAAACCGTTTTTGGATTCATTGATCACCGGCTCTCGGGTTTCCTTGCGCGTGAAATCGTAGGTCAGCCCGCCGCCCTGGGCTACAAAACCGGGAATAACTCTATGAAAAATAGTGCCGTCGTAAAAGTTATTGTCTACGTAGGTGAGAAAATTCTCTACCGTAGCCGGAGCTTGCTCAGGGAATAACTCGAGTACTATGGGTCCCAGGTCAGTTTTGAGCCTTACTTTGGGGTTGTCTGAGGCCGTTGCGGGCAGCCCCGCCAGCGCCAACACCAGGCTCAACATGCCCCAGAAAGCGGGGCGCAGAAAAGACGTGCGCAGCATGAGCATTAACCCCATTCCGATTTGCGACGGCGTTTGCCAAGCGCCTGCAGAATAAATGACAGAATCACGCCGCTGAGCAAGATGGCGCCACCAAACAGCCAGTCGTAATAGCGACGTTCGCGCTTGAGCATTTCGTTTTCCGCCTGCAGTACGTCGGCGCGAGTTTGCAGCAGCTGATAGGCCTCATTCAGCTCCCGGTGCTGTTCGTGCAGATTTACCGCTCCCGAGGAAACCGCTTCCAGCTCTTCGTGCTCTATTTGCAGGTTTTGGTACTCAGTTCTAAGAGTGTCCAGGGCTTCTTGCAGACGGGTGTTTTCCTCGCTCAGTTCACTCACCCGTTGCTCGAGTTGACGCTTTTCCCGAGCGAGGCTTTCGACCCTTCTTTCAACAGTGGTGAGCTGAATAGAGGCGGTAGGCTCTGACACCAAAAACTGGTTGCGAATCCAACCTTCCTCGCCATCGGTGGTGCGCACCAGGCTCCAGGTTTCGCCATCGTCGCCTTCCGCTTCCCGGATAAGCTCTAGAGGTTCGCCACTGCGAAGCCCGCGGTGAACTATGCGGTATTGGTTTCCCATGCCGCTGCGCAGTGGTACGAAAAGCACGTCAGAAATATATCGGTCCTGAGCGACAACCGGGGTGGCTCCAAGCCCGGCCCAAAGGCAGAGTGCCACTAGGATTATTATGGATTTATTCACGGCAGTACCTGATGGGCGAAAAGTTAAATAGGGGTTCGACATACCAATCTCTGTTTTGCGGCGCAAAGTTCATTACTCTAACCCTGTCTTGACGTCTGTCAAGGTAAGGCTAGACATCTGGGAACAAAAGCCGGTCAAGGAAGTACGCGCTTAAACGGTTTGACTCTAACGCGTTCGTAGACTCCGGCGGCGACATAGGGATCTGCGTCGGCCCATCTTTGAGCCTCTGCCAGAGAAGGAAACTCGGCCACCACCAAACTGCCACTAAAGCCGGCTTCGCCCGGGTCTTCGGTGTCGGCAATCGGATGGGGACCGGCCAGCAGCAAGCGCCCAGCGTCTTTTAGCTGGTGCAGGCGGGCCAAATGCTCGGCGCGTGCGCTTTTGCGGCGTTCGAGACTGTCGGAGACGTCTTCACTAATTATGGCGTAAAACACGAAAACCTCTGGCTATATATGTTGATATGCGGATAAGACTGAGTGCCCGACTCTTGGCTAGTAGCCTGTTAGTCGTTATTGCCGTCATTGATAACATCTTCCAGGCTGAGGTGAGTCAGCTGCTTGATGCGGCGGAACATAAAAAACAGCGTTGCCACCATAATCAACATGGCTGGCAGCGCTATGATTGGAAAGCTGAGCGCGGTCATTTTGCCCAACTCTTCATTGAATGCCAAAGTTCCGGGCGGGCTCTGGAGGATCATCTTGGCCAGCACATAGTTTAGTCCCGAAGACAGGAAAAAGGAGCCAGCGATTAAATAGGAGGCATGGCGCAGGGTGTTTTCGAACGCCGTCTCATTATTGTAGTGGCGCAGGGCCGAGGCAATCTTCTCCACTTTGAGAACTTTGTCGTTGTACAGAAAAGTCTTTACCAGGGGGAAGCGAGTTTTGACCGAAATCAGGGTCGCCAGTCCGATCAGCCCGGGAATGGCAGCTTCCTTTATCGCTATATACTGAGGGTCCAGCTCCAATAGGCTGATGCCACCGGTGAGCGTGATGCTGACAAAGCCCAGGGCCGAAAACACATTCAGCTTGCGGCTTTGAATGAAATCGCGGGCGCCGTATATCAGTGGAAAAGCCAAAGCTACTATGATGCCCCACTTGATGCCCAGATGATCCTCGCCGCTGAATTTGGTCAAAATCAGAGTCGGAATGACAATATTTAGCAGCAGGTTGGCCAGCAGGCTCTCGCGCTTGGGTTTGGGGGCTATCTTGAGCGACTGCTCGGTTTCGGCGGTTCCGGTCTTGCGCTCGGATTGGACTTTGTCGGTTGCGCTATCGCTCATTGCGGCCTCGGTGACTGGATTCGGTGTTTTGCGGCTTTAGGCATGCCATAATGCCGTTTTCCAAGAGGTTAAGACAAGGGCGGAGTTTATTTGGTTTTCGATTTGCACAGCCACAGTGATTGCTCGGACGGCTTTTTGAGCCCAGAGGCGTTGGTGTCGAGAGCGACCGAGCGGGGCGTAACGGCTCTGGCGCTCACCGACCACGACACCATCGCCGGAATTCCCGCGGCTCATCGGGCAGCAGAAGAGCAGGGGATTCGCCTGATTCCGGGAATCGAATTTTCCAGCCACTGGGGCAAAGGTGGCGTGCATATTGTCGGTTTAGGCATAGATCCGGCCTCGGCAGAGCTCAATGACGCTATTGAACGGCAGCAGACGGCCCGTGCCGAACGGGGCCGGGCCATAGGCGCTCGACTGGCGCAACTGGGTATACCTGACGCCTTGGCCGGGGCTCAGCGCCTCGCTGGTGGCGCGCAGCTGGGTCGTCCGCATTTTGCTCAGTACCTAGTGGACCTTGGAAAAGTAAAAAATACTCCCGCAGCTTTTAAAAAATATCTGGGGGCGGGCAAGCCCGCTGACGTCAAATTTCAATGGCCGGATATGGCTTCGGTTATTGGTTGGATTCACGCTGCCGGCGGCCTAGCGGTTTTGGCGCACCCGCGCAAATACCCCCTGACCCGCACCAAAATGTGCGCCTTGATCGCCGACTTTGCCGCTCAGGGCGGCGACGCCCTGGAAGTAATCAGTGGTCAGCAGCCTTCAGGCATGGCGGAAGATTTGGCGCGTATTGCCGAGGCGAATAGGCTGATGGCCTCTTGCGGCAGTGATTTTCATCGTCCCGGTGAGCCCTGGCAAGAATTGGGCAATTTTGGCAAGCTACCGCCCCAGTGTCGTCCGGTCTGGACAGGATTAGACTCGGTCGCCTGAAGCGCTCCGGCGATCGCTAAATTTGATGTTTCGAGGAGTCCTATGGCCCAATATTTTCAGATTCACCCCGAAAACCCCCAAGCTCGGCTGATTGCCCAAGCGGTCGATATCATCCGTCAAGGCGGTATTATCGCCTATCCGACTGACTCGGCTTATGCCCTCGGCTGTCATATAGGCGACAAAATGGCGCTCGACCGGATTCGTCTGATGCGCCGCCTGGACAAAAACCATAATTTCACGCTCATGTGTCGGGATCTTTCCGAGCTGGCGACTTACGCCAAGGTCGACAATCAGGTATTTCGCTTACTCAAGGCTCATACTCCCGGCCCTTTCACCTTTATTCTGCCCGGCACCTCGGAAGTACCGCGCCGGCTGATGCACCCCAAGCGCAAGACCATCGGTCTGAGGGTGCCCGACAACCGCATTGCCTTGGCTCTTATGGAGCAGTTGGGGGAACCTTTGATGAGCAGCAGTCTGTTGATGCCCGACGACGAGCTGCCGTACAGCGATCCAGAGCATATCCGGGAGCGGCTCGAGCATCAGATAGAGCTGGTTATCGATGGTGGCAATTGCGGTCTAGAGCCCACCACCGTGGTCGATTTGACCGGTCCCGCCCCTGAGGTAATCCGCCAGGGCAAGGGCGACGCCACCCCGTTTTTGGATTGAGCCACAATAATTTGCTCCGTGCGGGCTGAAACTGGCGCAAACAGAAGGCAATATAAGCGGCCGCGGCGTATTCCCCCCGTCCATTAGCCGCTATAATGCGCGGTTTTAGCCGTGGCATAACATCAACTATCCAGGCCCGAGTGAGTAACTGCGAGTGATAAGCGAAGCCGACAACACTGCCGAGCTGGAGGCCCCCAGCGCTGAGGCCGCCGCCCAGGCTTCGGCAAGCGCCGGCCACCCGAGTCAGGAAGAAATGCCTTTCGCTGTAGTGCATGGCAAAGCCTTCACCCAGCTGCCCAAGGATCTGTACATTCCGCCGGATGCCCTGGAGGTGTTTTTGGAGGCCTTCGAGGGCCCCCTGGATTTACTGCTTTACTTGATTCGACGTCAGAATATCGACATTCTGGATATTAATGTCTCCGAAATCACCACCCAGTACATGGCCTATGTCGACTTGATGGACGTGGCCCACTTTGAGCTGGCGGCAGAATATTTGGTGATGGCGGCGATGTTGGCGGAGATTAAGTCGCGCATGCTTTTGCCGCGCGCGCCCGATGAAGAAGACGAGGGCGAGGATCCACGCGCAGCGCTGATTCGGCGCCTGCAGGAATACGAACGTTTTAAGCAAGCCGCCGAGGACATTGACGAGCTGCCGCGCATAGGGCGGGAACTGCACCAGGCTAGAGCCCAGGCTCCGGATCGCAAATTGACCCGGCCCGACCCGGACGTGGAGTTGCGAGAAATACTTTTGGCCTTGGGTGAGGTATTGCGCCGCGCCGATATGTTTGAAAGCCACCATGTAGAGCGGGAAAAGCTCTCCACCCGCGAGCGCATGGCCCAGGTGTTGGATCAGTTGGCGCACAAGAATTTTGTGCCCTTCGTCAGCCTGTTCCGGGTTCAGGAGGGCCGCCTGGGCGTAGTGGTTACCTTTTTGGCGGTTATGGAGCTGATCAAAGAATCGCTGGTGGAAATTGTCCAGGGCGAAGCCTTTGGTCCCATTCACGTCAAGGCGCGGGTGCAGTAGCGCAGCTCGCTCAACTTATTAAATAAGACGATTAAGATTAATCATGACCATGGATCCTCAACTGCGGCGCAACATCATCGAAGGCGCACTACTGGCGGCGGCCGAACCCTTGAATCTCGCGCGCTTGCTCAGCTTGTTCGAAGAACAGCAGGGCGAGGACGAAGAGGCGGATTCCAATGCTAAGGCCGAAGTATTGAGCGCTTTGGAGGAGATTCGAGCGCAGTGTGAGGGGCGTGGCTTTGAGCTCAAGGAAGTGGCTTCGGGTTGGCGCTTCCAAGTGCGTCCCGAGACCGCCCCCTGGGTTAATCGACTCTGGGAAGAAAAGCCCCAGAAGTATTCGCGCGCCATATTGGAAACTCTGGCCTTGGTGGCTTATCGGCAACCCATAACCCGGGGCGATATCGAAGAGATTCGAGGCGTGGCGGTCAGCTCTCACATCATTAAAACCTTGACCGAGCGCGACTGGATCAAGGTCGTGGGTCATAGAGACGTTCCCGGCAGGCCCTCGCTCTACGCGACTACGCGCCAGTTTTTGGATTATTTCAACCTCAAAAGTCTGGATGAGCTTCCGTCGCTGGGTGAGATTCGCGACTTGGATGAGATCAACGCTATGCTCGATTTGGACGGACAAGGCCCAAATTCGTCAGCGGACCAAAACAGCAGTGACGACGAATCCGATCTGTATCCGGACCAGGATTTTTCGGAAGATTCTCAAGCGCAGGGCGAGTCGTACGAGTCTGATTTTGATGCCCAGTCAAAAATTGACGCTGCCACGGACGAGGAGTCTTCAGAAGAGGCTGAAACTGAACAAAGCGCGGGCGAAGATACCCTGGCCAGTGCCGATTTCTGGTCTGGCCGGTCAGAGCCAGCTCTGGACTGGGAGGCCGAGGAGGCCGAAAGCGAAACAACAGAATCCGATACCGATCAATCCAGTTCCGCCGACAGTGACGCGGACGACCAGGAGCACCGCAGCGCTTAAGCCCTGCTACGCCTATGACTAAGCAACCCCGCAACAACAAACCGAACAAGCCTCAGGCCGAAACCAACAACGACGAAAAGCTGCAAAAGGTCTTGGCCCGAGCCGGTCTTGGATCGCGCCGCGAGATGGAGCGGGTGATTGAATCCGGCGCCGTTCAAGTCAATGGCCGCCCGGCACGTCTGGGCGATCGCGTCAGTCCAGAGGACAAAATCTTCTACCGTGGTCAGCGAATTCTGGTGAATCAGGAAGCTCCGCGGCGCCGGGTAATTTTGTACAACAAGCCCGAGGGCGAAATTTGCTCACGCTCGGATCCTGAAGGCCGCAGAACGGTGTTTGACAGCCTGCCCTCGCTTCAGGGCGAGCGCTGGGTGTCGGTCGGACGTTTGGAT
>CAZKCY010000009.1:0-18290 GCA_964551155.1 uncultured Marinimicrobium sp.
AGAGAGCAAACGACAAACCTCCCCAGATAAAATACAGCGCCAGGAGAAAATTGTGACTGGGGGCGAGCGGCATTAGCGCCGCGACGCCGGCTGCCAGAAACACCACCCAGGTCATTACTTGAGCGCGATCGTGCTTGTCGGAATACCGGCCTATGGGAATTTGCAAAAGCGCCCCACCGAGAATCGCGGCACTCATAACCATACCGACGCCGCCTGCATCAAAACCTAAGTAGGTGGCATAAATCGGCGTCATGGCCCAAAAGGCGCCCATAGCCAAACCGGACAGACCGGCAGAGGCAACCGCCAGAGGCGCGACGCCAAGCAGGGCTTTCAAGCTGCTTTTGGGGCGCGCTGAAATTTTGGGTTGCGATCTTCGGGTCAGGCTGATGGGCATGACCGCCCAACAGAGGAAGATCGATACCAGGGCAAACAACAAAAAACTTGAGCTGGTATCAAGCCTGAGTATCTGCTGGGAAATGGTCAGGGCGCCGAGATTGACCACCATGTAGAACGCGAAGATTCGGCCCCGCTCATTGCGGTCGGCCTGGCTGTTGAGCCAACTCTCAATGATCGTGGTCAGAGTAATGAAAGACAGGCCGTAGATTAGCCGCAAACCGAGCCAAACCCAAGGGTCGACAAATATCAAATGCAGAAGTGCCGCCGAGGCACAAAGCGAGGCACAGAAGGCGAAGGCACGAATATGACCGATGCGCTGAATCAAACGCCCGCTGAACCAGGTCCCACACACAAAGCCGATAAAATAGCCGGACATGATCATACCCAGCATGGCGCTGGAGAAACCAACCTCAACGCCGCGCAAGGTCAAGAGGGTATTCATCAGACCGTTGCCGAGCAGTAGCAAGGCAACGCTGAAAAGAATCGAACGAATGGGCTTAAGCATCGCTAAAGACTGCATATTGGAGTGCTTTCACCTCATAAGTGATAGACCACTTTTGATCAAGCCAGGAGGCACATCACTGAATCTTGGAGTAGTCAGTTGCGGTCATAAACACCGAGTCTATGTGTTTAACAATGGGGCCATTTTCTCTGGATTCAGCATAGGCTTTTTGCCAACCTGGATCCTTACCGAAAGCCTCCCAGCTCTTGGCGGCAGCTTCGACACTTTGGTGCTTGACGATATAAATCAGAGTGTTTTTTGATTTCTCTGGGTCGGTGGGCACCCAGTAGCCAATATTGACCATACCGTGCTTTTCAAAATAGCCGAGGGTGTGGTTGATAAAGCGCTCATGTAACTCTTCGAGTTTGCCGTCGTGGGTAGTGTAGGTTCTGAGTTCGAAGACCGCTTCCGACTCTGCCTGAGCTGACTGAATACCAAACACCAGCGCCAAAGCCAAAAAGCCGCGTATTACTAATTTGCTCTTCATATTTTGTTACCTAAATGGATTTCAAGGGGCTTCACTATGTCACGTCACTCATTCTTGGTCCAGTTTCCGAATGACTCGGACTGACACGGAGGGGCTTTTCGAGCTCACAATTAACAGCCGTGGAGAATTAGGGTTCGACCTCGAATCGACCTTTCTTAAGCGCTACTTCAATACTCAGATAGACAATCGCGGCCACCGCCAAAGGCAGCAGATAAAACACAGCTCGATAGGCAATCAACGCCGCCACAAGCAAAGCTGAGTCTACTTGACCACCAAGCAAAGCGATAAATACCGCCTCCAGTACCCCCAGGGCACCTGGTACATGCGCAATAATACCCGCTATTGCGCTGATCAAGAGTACGCCAAGAAGCTGAAAGTAGCCGATTTCGGTATAAAGAAAACTGTAGATAATGCACGTCATCAAAAGCCAATGAGCGCACGAAAGCGCCAGCTGGGCTGCGGCAATTTTTATCGAGGGCAGAGTAAACTTCTGCCCTCGAATTTCGAGTGAACGCTTGGGCGAAAAGATACAGAGGGCAAAATACAGCACGACCACCAGGAGAAAAGCTCCGCCCATTAGGCGCAAGCCAAAGTCGCTAATTTCCCAGCTGTAAGGTATTACCAGGGCGCCGCTCGCAAAAACAATGCCTGCCAGAGCTATGTAGCCCAGCCAGTTGGTCGTGATCAAAATGCCTACTATGCGCGCAATATCGCCCTTGCTTAGGCCAAACTGTGAATAGAGCCGGTAGCGAAAGCCGACACTGCCAATCATGGCCCCAAGGTTCAGCGTGAAAGCACAACATATATAGGCAATGGTCATAGTCTTGATTATGGGAATCCCATGGCGAGTATAGTAGCGGCCAAACAAATCGTAGGCTGAGTAAGCTATATAAGTAGCAAATGCCAATGCCACACCGACGCCAATATGCACCCAGGAATAATTGCCGAGCGCCCGCTTGACCTCGCTCCATTCAACCTTTTGAGCATGGTTTATCAATAACCATGCCACCAACCCTAGAAATACCACCGTGAGGGCATTCTTACACCAGAACCAGAGTCGGCCCCTCCAGCTTGGGGATGAATTCTGAGTCTGGTCTGCTGCTGTCTGTTCCCGATCGCTAACCATGGTTACTTGTCCACTGGGTGTTTTTGCTTGTGTTTTGATTCGTCTTCGACGAAACTTTTTTCGCTAGGCTCTGTAGGCGGAAGCCAATCAGCGAGGCGAGGAAAGTAGCGTAAAAAGTGAAACGCCAAGAAGCTGCCGATCCATTTAGCCAAAGTTCTTCTATAAAGCCAGGATTCATTTACTTGCCGCGCTTTGCGCTCTGCCATTAGCGCCAAAATACGCTCAGACACCAGGTCGTTAAAATTCGAATCCAACACAAACACATTGGCTTCCAAATTCAACGACAAGCTGAGTGGGTCAAGATTGCTGGAACCGACCGTCGCCCAATCATCGTCAATGGCGGCAATTTTTCCGTGCAGTTGCCGCTCCCAGTACTCGTATACCTCTACGCCTGACTCCACCAGAAAGTCGTACAAGGTCCGCGCCGCTCGCTTCGCCAGCGGCGAACCAAGCTTGCCCTGAACCAAAAGCCGCACTTTAACGCCGCGGCGAGCGGCCTGGCGCAGCTCCCGAAGCATTCGATAACCTGGAAAAAAGTAGGGATTGGCTATGGTTATGTGATTTTTCGCCGCGCGCATTCTGCGCAAAAACTGCTGTTCAATGTCAGTCTTGTGGTTCTTGTTGTCCCGGCTAGCAAACCGAATGACTGCGTCGCCCGCGCTTTGGTCGGCGCGGGAAGCCTCCGGGATATCGACAAACCTGAGCTCTTCCGTGGTGTATTCCTGAACCGCTTGGTGCAGAAATTCGCGTATGGTTGTTACTATCGAGCCCTGCAATTCTGCGGCATAGTCCTGCTTGAAATCCGGACCAAAATCTGAAGTCTGATTGTAAGCCAGGTTAATGCCACCGATAAAGGCAACCCGACCATCTGCGACCAGCAGCTTGCGATGCATGCGCTTGAAAATATTGAGCCGTACCATAAGCCACTTAGGTTGCGGATCGTGCACATAAAAGCGAATCCCCGCCTCGGTGAGCTGATCGATAAAGGCTCGGGGTAAATAGTGCGAACCGTAGCCATCCACCAACACCGAAATCCACACACCGCGCTGGCTAGCGTCAATCAAAGCCTGCTTGATTTTCTGGCCCACTGGATCGTCGAACCAAATAAAGGTCTCAAGTAAGATTTCGTAGCGCGCCTGCTCGATGACTTTAAGCATCCTGGGAAACAATTCATCGCCGTTTTCCAACAACGCAACGTTATTTCCTTTTTGCCAGGCTTCGCTCACAGCTCGATCTCCGAAGCTAGCGGGGCGTGATCCGACAGATGGGTCCAAGGTCGGTTGGGTAGCCTTAACGGACTGAAACTGCGTACCCCACGCACATAGATACGATCCAGACGCAGCAAGGGAAATCGAGCCGGAAAGGTTTTTGGCGAAGCACCGTATTCTTCCACAAAGATATCGGTAAGGCCGCAGGCATACATTTGCTTCTCTGCCTTACCGAGCCAGTCGTTGAAGTCCCCAGCGACGATAACAGGATCTTCTTTTGGAATTTTTTCGACCAAGTCGCACAACAAAGCCAGTTGTTGCTGACGATGCCGCTCTCGCAACCCAAGATGCACGCAAATGGCGTGCAGTGTGCCGCCTTTGGGTAGATCGATTTCGCAGTGTAGCAGGCCGCGTTTTTCGGTGTTTTCGACCGAAACATCGACATTCTGATAACGCTCAATCGGGAATTTACTCATCAGCGCGTTGCCGTGGTGGCCGTTGGGGTAAACGGCGTTGCGTCCATAAGCATAGCTGTGCCAAATGGAATCAGCGAGAAATTCATAGTGAGCCTGTTCGGGCCATTTGTGGGCATGACGCTGCGCCAGAAGCTCGTGCTCGCCGAGCACTTCTTGCATAAAGACTAAGTCCGCAGATACCGCACGCACTGCATCGCGCAACTCTGAGAGCAAGAACTTTCGGTTAAAAAAGGAAAAGCCCTTGTGAATATTCAAGGTGAGAATGCGTAGTTTGCCCTGTCTCCGCTCGCGTTTCATAACCTCAACCAGCCCAATGTTAGAAAATGACCGCCGCGCTCAAAGCACCGCGCGCTAAATGCCTTTGAGTTCAGGCGCGGCTCAAAGGCGTGGCCTTGACATAAACTTCGACAACTCAGCTTCCAAAAGTCCACATTGATTAAATTATCCTATCACGCCAATCAAACAACCCAATAACCGGCGCCAGACACGGTGATTAGGGACCCTTAGCGGTGATTAAGCCCTACCGATCGATGCCATCTGAACAGCCAAGGTTGAATTGTCGCTACCGACCTCCATTTATAAACTAGAATTGAATCGGTATTCACGCAAATAAAGACCAGGAGATGTTTAATGACTGCACAGCACCCTATTCCCAAAATCGGCTTTGGTACCTTTCGCCTCAAGGGGCAGGAAGTCATAGACGCCGTGAAATCGGCGCTGGAACTCGGCTATCGTCATATAGATACCGCTCAGATGTATGAGAACGAAGCTGAAATAGGCCAGGCAATCCGGGAAAGTGGCGTCAATAGAGACGATCTCTTTATAACCACCAAAGTCTGGTGGGACCGCCTCAAGGGCGATGATCTGATCAATAGCCTGGAAGAGAGCGTCGGCAAGCTGGGCGTGGAACAGGTTGATTTGGCGTTGATTCACTGGCCCTCGCCCGACAACGAAGTACCCATGAGCGAGTACATCAGCGCCCTGGATCAAGCGCGCCAGCGGGGCTTAACCCGTTTTATCGGTATTTCCAATTTTACTACCGCCCAGGTGGACGAAGCGCTCTCTGTGCCGGGCGGCGATCAGATCGTTACCAATCAGATCGAAGTCCACCCTTATCTGGCCAACCGCAAACTGGTTCAACACTGCCAGGATAGAGGCCTGCAGGTGACCGGCTATATGCCGTTGGCGGTAGGCAAGGTAATGGAAGATCCCGTCATGAAAGAAATTGCTAAGACTCACAATGTGACTCCGGCGGAGATCGCCTTAGCCTGGGTAGCGAGCCGCGATATAGTGGTGATTCCCTCCTCCACCAACCCCAAGCACCAACAGGCGAATCTCGAGGCCATGGAGCTGAAACTCAGCGAAAAAGAATTGGCTCAAATTGACAAGCTGGATTCGGGAGACCGAATTGCCAACCCGGACTTTGCCCCGGCTTGGGATGAATAGTCGGCCGCTGTCTTTTCTAACCCCACGTAAAGGCTGAAACACATGGTTGCAATTACCGCTATTGATGTCCAACCCATAGGGGCTCCGCCCACCGGCTTTGGCGGCGATGCTCGCAATATTGCTCAAGGTGGCCCCACCTATGCCAATGCGGTATTGGAAATCATTACTGACAAGCCGGAGCTGCGCGGCACCAGCGTCATTTTCACCAATGGCCACGGCTTAAAGGAAATGTGCGCTGTTACCCGCGACATGGCCCACCGGTTTCTACTGATGGAAGACTGGTTGCCGCCGCTTGAAGAACTGCACCTAAACGGCAACTTAGGCCGCTTCTGCAAGCGTATGCTGCAGGATTCCGACTACGCTTGGCTGGGCGCCGTGGGCATGTCACGCATGGCCATAGGCGCTATTGCGAACGCCTTATGGGATCTGAGCGCCAAGCTTCAGCAGCAGCCCGCATGGCAGCTAATCGTCGAAATGGAACCTGACGATTTACTCGAATTTGTGGATTTTGAGCCCATTGGCGATGTCCTTAGTCCTGCGGAAGCCTTGGCAATGTTGAACAAGGCTCAAGAGGGCAAACAACAACGTATCGAGCAAATCTATCAACAGGGACTGCTGGCCTATAACACCGCTGGCTGGAGCGGCATCAGCAATGAGGGGCTAGTGGATCAGACCCGCAAGATGCTGCGCGCTGGCTGGCCCCAAATCAAGATCAAAGTGGGTGCCAGCTACACCGCTGCGCGCATGGCGGCCCAAGCCCAGCGGCGGGTTTTGGATCGCCAGGATATCGACCGCATGGCTCTGGAAGCGGCCAATGAAGACGCCGAGCGAATGCTGCTGGTGTACCAGACCATTGAGCGGGAGGACTCACGGTCAGAGAAAATGAAGGTGGCCATCGACAGCAATCAGGTGTTCGATAATCGCTCAGCTTTTATTTTTGCCCGCCAGCTGGCGCAAAAGCTCTACGACGCCAGTCCGGACTACAAAATCGAATGGTTTGAAGAGCCCTGCAACCAGCACAGTGCGATGGCTCATGTGGAGCTTCAGCAGGCACTCAATCGGGCTTTTCAGGACTACGACCCGCCCTTGAAAGTACCCATATCCACAGGCGAGCATGGCGCCGCTCCCATCACCTTCAAAGATCTGCTGCACGCGCCCGAGCTCAGCGGCGCCAGCGAGCCCAACAAATTCGCCATTGACGTCATTCAAATGGACTACGCCCGGGTAGGCGGCATAGGCGACAACCTGGCCATACTGCTGTTGGCCCAGAAAGCTCGCGAGGAAGGTCGCGACGTGCGCATCTGTCCCCATACCGGTGGCATAGGCCTGTGCGAGGGCATGCGCCAGGTACAGGCCATTAAGCAGGCGCTGTTTGGCGCCACTAATTTGGCAGGTGTGCCCGACATACTTGAGTATGTTGCCGAAGAGGAACGCAGTGTCCATGAAGGCGTATTTACCAATCCGGCCATTGTTGAGCAGGGCTACTATCAAATGAACCGCGAACCGGGCGTGGGCGTAGACTACACTGCCAGAGGCAAACGGGACTACCTATTGCCGGGTGGAGAGGCCTGGCTGGCCAGCGAGAAATTTTCCCGATTGGCGCGCAAATTCATGCAGGTGTTGTAGTTTCGGCGCTTGAGCCAGCCCAAAAGCACCAAAGGAGAACGACGATGAAAATACTCATGGTACTCACATCCCACGACAAACTCGGTGACACCGGGGAAAAAACCGGTTTCTGGCTTGAGGAGTTTGCCGCTCCCTACTATCGATTTGTGGATGCCGGCTCTAAGGTAACCCTGGCATCACCCAAAGGTGGCCAGCCACCGCTGGATCCTAAGAGCGACTCTCCCGACGCCCAGAGCTCCGACACTAAACGCTTTCGCGAGGATGCCACGGCCAAAGAGCTGCTCGCCGCCACCGCAAAGCTTTCCGACATCAACCCCGACGACTACGATGCGATCTTCTATCCCGGTGGTCACGGGCCGCTCTGGGACCTGGCTGAGGACCCGCACTCCATTAAGCTGATTGAATATTTTTACGAGCACGACAAGCCCATGGGCTTTGTCTGCCACGCCCCCGGTGTGCTGCGCCATGTCAAACAACCCGATGGCCGGCCAATGGTCAGCGGCAAACACTTGACTGGCTTTAGCAACCGCGAGGAAGAAGCCGCCGGGCTTACCGAGGTGGTGCCCTTTCTGGTGGAAGAGGAGCTGAAACATCACGGCGGTCAATACACTAAAGCCGAGGACTGGCAGGAGCACGTGGTAACCGACCATATTCTGGTTACCGGCCAGAACCCCGCCTCTTCGGCGGCGGCGGCCAAAGCGCTATTGGAGGTAATGGAAGAGCACTCGTAAACTGATCGATAGCCTGCTTTTGGCGGCATGCCCCAGCCCGGGCGAGAAGAAGATCCAGCCGCCTTCTGGCGCTGAGATCCAAATGCCCGTGGAGCTCGTATAGCCCTGGTAGACGAGCGAAAAGCGAGCGAGCTGCGCGGTTATCCAAGCCAAAGGTCATTGCCATGAAATCAGTTTCCAACCAACAACCAAAACCAACGACAACCGGTTACCAGGGATTGGTGTGCAGGGGCTGTATAGCAAACTGCCCGCACAAAAATCGCTGTCAGGGAGCCCCTTGGCGCGTCGACCGGGCCGCAGAACTGGCGCCCTGAACAGGCAGCTGTGCTAAAGTTTCACTGTAAAACCCTCAAAAACTAAAAATACCTATAGCAAAACCCGTGATTGACCGTGTAAACCACAGGAGAAATCTATGAACCGCCGTGATTTTTTACGACTTTCCGCCCTAACCGCTGGCGCCACCTTGATTCCGGTTACCCAGCTTCAAGCCCAGGAAGATCTGGAAAAGCTGTCGCCCGACAACCCTCAGGCGCAGGCTCTGAAATACACTGAGGAAACCCCCAAAGAAGGTCAGCGCTGCAACAATTGCGTGCATGCCAAAGGTGATCTGAACGCCGACTGGGTAGGCTGTAACATCTTCCCCGGCAAAAAGGTAGCAGCGGCCGGCTGGTGCAACGTTTGGGCCCCAAGAGCTTCTTAAGCTCTGAGTCTAGCTCCTTTTGGTTCCAGCTCTGAGTGCTGCGCCTTTTCCGGGCTCAGCACTTTTTCACTCAGGCCGCACTTAGCGGCCATTACCTGTGTAGCCAGTTTTTGCGTTACCATGACGCCTTTTCGTTAATGAACTCCCGAAGAGAGCGCTATGTTAACCCAAGAACCCAATCCCCAGTATCGCCCCAACCCCGAACGCTACACCAAGATGCAATACCCCCGCTGCGGCAACAGTGGCCTGCGGCTACCGGCGCTGTCGCTTGGTTTATGGCAAAATTTTGGCGGCACTGACTCGCTCTCCAACGCTCGGACCATGGTCCATAAAGCGTTTGATCTCGGTATCAATCAATTCGATCTGGCCAATAACTATGGCCCTCCCTACGGCTCGGCAGAAACCACCTTCGGGCAAATTTTTCGCCAGGACCTGGCGCCCTACCGCGATGAACTCATCGTCACCAGCAAAGCCGGTTACGATATGTGGCCCGGGCCTTACGGTATCGGCGGTTCGCGCAAATATCTGGTGGCCAGTTGCGACCAAAGCCTCGAGCGTACCGGTTTAAAATATTTCGATATTTTCTATTCCCACTGTATGGACCCGGATACCCCTCTGGAGGAGACCATGCAGGCGCTGGATTACATAGTCCGTTCCGGGCGCGCGCTCTATGCCGGAATTTCCAACTATAGCCCGGAAAAAACTCGCGAAGCCATCGCGATTCTGAAAGCATTGGGCACCCCGCTGTTGATTCATCAACCGCGTTACAACATTCTCGATCGCTGGATCGAGGACGGCTTGACCGATGTCTTGAAAGAGGAAGGCATTGGCTCCATCGTCTTCTCGCCTCTGAATCAGGGCTTGTTGACCGACAAATACCTGAAAGGCGTACCTGAAGGTTCGCGCGCATCGCGCAGCGACCAGATATATTTGAGCGAAAAAGACATCAGTGCCGAAATGCTCGGCAAGGTTAAAGCACTGAATGACATCGCTCAGGCTCGCGGCCAGTCGCTGGCGCAAATGGCACTGGCCTGGGTACTGAACAATGAGGCCGTAACCAGCGCTATTATCGGTGCCAGCCGTCCGGCTCAGATCGAAGACTCGGTAGCAGCCTTGAACAATCTTTCGTTCTCGGCCGACGAATTGACGCAAATCGACGCTATCGCCAAAGGTTAATAGCCCGTTGACTAAAAAAGCCCGGTTTGAGCCAAAAACCGGGCTTTTTTTATTTGGGGAGCGCTCTTAGGTCTTCTTTAGGCACTGACTCAGCCATCGACTAAGCTCGGGAATCTGAGCCGGGCAGACACCGTGCTCCACATTATAGGTCTGATAGTCGGGCTCATAGCCCTTGGCGCGCAGATAGTCAGCGGCACGCCGACCCAATAATTCCGGAACTATCGGGTCCTGCAAGCCGTGCTGAATCAATATCGGCAGATCCTGGTTCGCGGGCTGGGGCTTGAGGGTTTCGGCGGTGGCGAGGTAACTGGACAACACCAGAAGCCCGCCCAATGGCTTGGGAAAACTCAGCGCGGCCTGATAGGCCACTGCGCCACCTTGCGAAAAACCCGCTAGCACTATGCGCCGGCTGTCGATGCCGCGCGCTAGTTCGCGCTCTACCAATTGGCCGATCGCATCGGCGGAACGACACAACTGCTCAACATCAATTTTACGATCCAGGCTCAGTTCCCGGATATCGTACCAAGCCGGCATGACATAGCCGCCGTTGACCGTAACTGGCATTTTCGGGGCGTGGGGAAACACAAAGCGCACCGACCGGTCCGAAGGGAGCTTCAGCTGAGGCACCAAAGGTGCGAAATCATTGCCGTCGGCACCCAGGCCATGGAGCCAGATAACGGCGCTGTCGGCGGGCGAGCTAGGTTCGATTTCGACAGCAGGTAGATAGGTCATAAAACTCCTTAAAAATTCGGCTGACTGATAAAAAACGGGATGATTCGATTAGCGCCCGACAATACCAGCGTCATTATACCCATTGAAGCCTGCCTAGGCTGTTCGCGCACCCGCAATTGCGGCTAAACTGAGAATTGAATGGAAATGATAGGCTTACCGCTTTTCAGAAGTTTCAAATAACAGCCCAAAAGGTTCTCTATTTATGAAGCAAGAGACTAGCATTGAGTCAAATCCGCATAACCGTCAACAACACGAAACCACTGACGCTCTCATCTCGCCCGTAGGCCCGCTTAAGGTGCTCTCCAAAATGGAGGTCGCCAAACTTCTGGATGCCAGCCAAAGCGGGCTCTACTCCCTATTTCGCAGCTGCTCCTTGGCAGTTTTGAACTGTGGTAACTACCTGGATGACGGCAAGGAGCTGCTCGAGCGCTACAAAGATTTCTCGATCAGCATTGTGCAGGAGGAACGCGGCATCAAGCTGGATGTGCGCGGCGCTCCGTCCAGCGCCTTCGTCGATGGCAAGATGATTCGCGGCATAGCCGAACACCTGTTCACCGTCTTGCGCGATGTGCTTTATGCGAGTGCCGAAATTAAAGGCAATCCAAGCTTCGATCTGGACACTACCGATGGCATCACCGACGCGGTCTTCCACATGCTGCGCAATGCCCAATTGCTTCGCTCCGGAGTCGACCCCAAGCTGGTGGTTTGCTGGGGTGGCCACTCGATCAGCCGGGAAGAATACGACTACACCAAAGACGTAGGCTACCACCTGGGCCTTCGCGGCCTGGATATCTGTACCGGCTGTGGGCCCGGGGCCATGAAGGGCCCGATGAAAGGCGCCACCATCGGCCACGCCAAGCAGCGTATTTCCGGAGGGCGCTATTTGGGCATTAGCGAACCAGGCATTATTGCCGCCGAAGCGCCCAACCCGATCGTCAACCAGCTCACCATTTTGCCGGATATCGAGAAACGCCTGGAGGCCTTTGTGCGCACCGGGCACGGCATAGTGGTGTTTCCGGGGGGCGCGGGCACCGCCGAAGAAATCCTCTACCTGTTGGGTATTTTGCTACACCCGGACAACCGGGACATTCCCTTCCCGGTGGTATTCACCGGGCCTGCCGCCAGCGCCGACTACTTTGAGCGTATTCATGAGTTTATTGGCCTAACGCTGGGCCGAGAAGCCCAGAACCGCTATCAGATCATCGTCGACGATCCCGCCGAAGTGGCGCGCACCATGCTCTTGGGTATGAGTGAGGTAAAGGAATTCCGCAAAAACACGGGCGATGCCTTTTACTTCAACTGGCAACTGAAGATTAGCCCCGACTTCCAACAACCCTTTATCCCCACCCACGCCAATATGAGCGCTTTGGAGCTGCATCAGAACCAGGAGCCACACCGTTTGGCCGCCAACCTGCGCCGGGTCTTCTCGGGGATTGTTGCGGGCAATGTTAAAGATGAGGGTATCAGGGCAATTGAGGAGCACGGCCATTTTGAAATCCATGGCGACAACACCATTATGCAGCCGGTGGATGAACTTCTCGCTTCTTTCGTGGCTCAGCATCGGATGAAGCTACCGGGTAAGGCCTATGTGCCTTGCTACCGAATCATCCGCTAAAAGGCACTTTCGGCACCCCTTTGTAGTCAATGTCTCACAAACATTGCCGATCCCGGCCACTATCGGCCGAGCTGCCTCTGAGAGAGAATAACTTCAACAAGGAAGTCCACAATGATGTGTTGTCGACCAGGTAAGGTCAACGGAAGCGCCCACTCCGGCCGGGTTAGGAAGACCAGATGGATCGTCGGTAGGGAGAGTGGATTGCGGTCATGGAAAGGGCTGGAAGCCCGTTGGACTGCTCGAGATTGTAGGGATAAAAAAGGGAGCCAGGCAATGCCTGCTCCCTTTTCTCTATTTCAACTTACTACCTGGCTATTTCGGCCCAGGACCCGCTATTTAGATCTACTGAAAGTTCTCCTCCAAATAGCGTCGTGCCAGGCGCGCAGCGTCACTGCCGTCTCCAGCTACCTCCTGCAAGAGTTCCCGCGCTTTGGCGTCATTACCCAGGTCGTGATGTACCTTACCCAGCTTAAACTTGGCATCCGAAACCTTTCGATCGTCGGGGAAGTCCTGCAACAGCTTGCTGAACCAATCTCGCGCCTGTTCGAGATCGGCCTTGAGAAGGTATATCTCTCCCAGCCAGTAATAGCTATTGCCGGCGTAATTTCCGCGCGGATACTGAGCGAGGTAGGCGTTGAAGGCCGAAATGGCTTCCTCGAGGTTCCGCTCGCGCAACAGCTGATAGGCAGCCCTGTAGGTTTCAGTTTCCGAAAGACTATCCAGATCGCTCGCCAGATTCACATCACCCGATCGGCCTGAATTACCGCTTACTGCTGAGCCACCTGCCGGGTTTTGGCTGCCGCTACCGCTAAGCCTGCCGATGCGTCGGTCCAGATCCAGGTAATCATCCATCCGCTGCTGCTTCAGACGTTTGATTTCATGGGCCTGCTCTTCGACCATACCGCGCAATTCCAAAACTTCCTGTTGCAGGGATTGCACTTGATAAAAGAGTTCCGCCTGCATGTTCGAGGCAGTAGCGGTAGAGTTTTGAGCCTGCGCCCCGGATCTCTCCAGAGGCGCTGACTCAACCACTCTAACCTGAGCTTCTAGGACTGGGGCAGCAGCCAGAGCTGCAAGGCCCAGCAACAATTTGAATCTAAACATAAGCCTTAGTACATGATCTCAACGCGACGGTTTCTTGCCCAAGCGTTTTCACTGCTACCCAGGGCCAGAGGCCGCTCTTCCCCGTAACTGACCACTTCGATCTTGTCGCGGGAAACACCCTGCAGGACCAGGAAGTCGCGCACGGCATTGGCACGGCGCTCACCCAGAGCCATGTTGTATTCGCGCGAACCGCGCTCATCGGCGTGACCTTCGAGACGAACTTCCTCGTCGCTGCCTTTCAGGCGTTCGGCATGGGCCAGCAACAAAGAGCGGGACTCGGGCTTCAAGGTTGCTTGATCAAAACCAAAATACACAATGGTTTCCAGATCGGCGTACTGATCGTCGTCTTCACGGCTAGTAAGCTCGTCGCGGCCTGCAGTTCCGGTGGTAACACCGTCAGTTTCGGCTGAATCCATACCCGCGTCAGCACCTTCGCCTTCGGTATCAGTGGTCGCACAACCTGCTAGAAAAGCCAGCATAAAGGCAAAACTCAAACCATTTTTTAGTGCTTTGGTAATCATGTATTACTCCAATCAAAGTGTTTATTAGGTTTTTGGTTAAAAAAACGGTCGCTAAAGCTTAGTCAAAAAAAGGCGACCAGGCCGGCTCGCGTACATCCCCTTGCTTCGAGGGTAAATAATAGCGTGTCCCGGCATCCAGGGATACTACTGCCAGCACCCCTTTTTCCCGGTAGCGCGTCGCGTAGATCAGCATAGCACCGTTAGGTGCGATGCTGGGCGATTCGTCCAAATGGGTCTCGGTCAGGATACGCAAGGTTCCGGTGTCCAAGTCCTGCGCGGCTATGTGAAATACACCTTCGCGCTGATGCACCATGACCATGCTCTCACCATCGGGAGAAATACGACCCCGGGCGTTGTATTCTCCCTCAAAGGTTAAGCGTTCCACCAGGCCACTGGCAAGCGTAACCTGGTAGATCTGCGGCTTACCACCCCGATTGGAGGTAAAAATTATGCCCTTGCCATCGCCGGTCCAGCTAGGCTCGGTATCGATGGCGAAATGGTTGGTGATACGGGTAAAACGATTGGAGGCCAGATCCAGAGTGTAAATTTCCGGGTTGCCGTCTTTGGAGAGCACCAACGCCAGCTTCCGACCGTCCGGAGACCAGGCCGGAGCGCCATTGAGGCCGGTAAAATCGGTCAACTGACGCCGCTCGCCGGTTGCCAGGTTCTGAACAAAAATCGCCGGTCGGCTGGTTTCAAAAGACACATAAGCTACTTGCCTTCCATCGGGCGACCAAACCGGGGACAGAATCGGCTCCCGAGATTCCAGCAACATCACCGGGCGAGCGCCGTCGGCATCCGAGCGCATCAAACGGAACAGATCCCGGCTGTTTTCATCGCGCACCACTTCTACATAGATGATCTGGGTGGAAAAAGCACCGCGAATGCCGGTAATGGTCTGGTAGATCTTGTCACTAATCGTGTGGGCAATGCTGCGCAGCTGACCGGCCGAACCTTCCACTACTTGCCGACGCAATACTTTGCGCTCGCTCAGTACATCGTAGAGCTCGTAACTGACTTCGTAGAGCCCAGCAGTCTCCTTCACTTGGCCAATCAGCAGGTATTCGGTATCGAGCAAACGCCAGTCCCGATAAAAAACTTCGTCTTCGCGACTGGGGAAGGACAGCATGTTTTCCTGGGGTATGGCCTCAAATAAACCGCTGCGCTCCAGATCGGCGATCACGATCTGAGAGATATTTTCCGGCAGCGAGACGCCCGACCCCAAATCCAAAGGGACCACCGCAATCCGCGTAGGGTTGTCCACGCCCTGGGTAATTTCAATCGTCAGCTGAGCTTGAGCGGTCCAACTCAACAGCAAAAATACAATCAGGGTTAAACACTGTTTCACAATCGTAGATCCTTAGGATTAAACTTCAGCCGCAGCTGACGAAATTGACTTTCAAAAACTTCGGGCGGCATGTTCTGAATTTCCGGAAACCGACCCACCCGCTTGACCGCCTGTTCGGCGGAGCGATCAAAAGCGGCATTGCCGCTACTTTGAACCACGGTTACATCCACCACCTGACCGGTGGGTACAAACTGAATCAACAGCACGGCTTGCATACCGGCGCGCGCCGAAGGTGGGCGGCTCCAGTTCTGCTCTATGCGCTGACCAATAGCATCGAGATAGCTAAGCGCCTGAGCGCGATTCTCTTGTTGATCGAGAAACTCCCCCTCCTGCGCCAATGCCTGGTCTAAACGTTCCTGGGCTCTGCGACGTTCAGCCTCCTCGCGTTGCTCGCGCTCAAGCCGCTGGGCCAAGTCACGCTCACGTTTTTCGCGCTCGGCCTTGGCCTTGCGTTCGGCTTCCTGTTTGCGCTCCTGGGCCTGGCGCTGGGCCTTTTGCTCGGCTTCGCGCTGGCGCCGCTGTTCGGCCTCGCGGCGCTCTTGCTCCTGACGCCGCTTGCGCATGTCGATGACTTTCTGTTGCTCGGCCTGTTGAGCCTGCTTTTCAGCCTTGGAGGTCAGCTCCACCACCTTGGCCTGCACATAGCTGGGCGTGCGCGCCTTTTCAGGCTTGGCGATCGACTCCCAGTTCCAGGTCATTATCCCCACGACCAAGGCGTGCAAACTCAGACTGATCACGATGGGAAGCGTGTAAGCGTTTAACTTCATTGGTTCAAATATTCTCGGGCGGCTCAGTCACCAAGCCCACCGAAGGAGCTCCGGCGCTCTGCAGCTCGCTCATCAGGTTCACCACCACCCCGTAGCCCACGCTGTGATCACCCCACACCAATACCGGGGTATCGGGTTTTTCTTTAAGCACTTTGGCTACCGTGGCCTTGATCTCAGCCAGAGGCCGGCTTTGCTCTTGATTGCCGCCCAGGTTCATGTAAAAACTGCCGTCTTGTTTGACCGAGACGATCAAAGGCTCGGCTTCCTGCTCGTCAATGGGCGCCGAGGGCGCCTGAGGTAAATCCACCTTCACACCCTGCATCAACATGGGCGCGGTAACCATAAACACCACCAGTAACACCAGCATAACGTCGATGTAGGGCACGACGTTGATTTCGGCCATCGGCTTTTTTTTGATTTTGCGATCGAATCCGACCATGACTCTATAACCTTGAATTGGGACCCGTGGGGCGCTTATGTAGCGGGATCAGGACGATACTTGTTTGCTGTGCACCTGCCGATGCAGAATCGCCGAAAACTCTTCGGCAAAGGTCTGGTAGTTGTTCATCATCACTTCCGCGCGGGCAGAGAAGCGGTTGTAAGCGAGAACCGCCGGAATCGCCGCAAACAAGCCCATAGCCGTGGCCACCAGGGCTTCGGCAATACCAGGGGCGACGGTCGCCAAGGTTGCCTGGTGCACATTGGCCAAGCCCCGGAAAGAGTTCATGATCCCCCATACGGTTCCGAACAGGCCGATGTAGGGACTCACCGAAGCGACACTGGCCAGAAAGGGCAAGTGGGTCTCGAGCTTTTCCTCCTCGCGCGCCAGGGCGACTCGCATAGCCCGCTGACAACCTTCCATTACCGCGTCCGAAGCCACCCCGGTCTGCTGGCGCAAGCGGGTAAATTCTTTAAAGCCGGCTCGAAAGATATTCTCCACTCCATCGACCGAGCGGCCATTGCCCTGGCGGTAGAGTTGATTCAAATCGATGCCTGACCAGAATTGCTTTTCAAAAGCGTTCATGGCCGCATAGGCTTTGCGCTGATAAAAACCGCGCTGAAAGATCATCACCCAGGAGACTATCGAAGCCACCAGCAGTAACAGCATAACCAGCTGGACCAACAAACTGGCTTCGGCAACCAGGCTCCAGATCGACATATTATTTTGACTTGGGGGCATAAGTGATTCAGTTCTCTGTAAAGGTTGTCAGTTGGGCATGAATATCCGCTGGAATGGCACAGGGTTTAAAACTATCCCCATCGACGCAGGCAATACGGATTAGACCTTCGCACAGCAATTGGTTCCCGCGCATCACTTTTTGTTCGAAGGTCACCGAGCTGCGCTTTAACAGGGCAACGCGGGTGCTCACCTCTAACTGATCGTCCAGACGCGCCGGCTGGCGATAATTGATTTCCGCCGAGTGCACTACCAGCAATAATCCCTGGTCCAACACCGCGGGCTTATCGTACCCCAACGAGCGCAAAAATTCTGTACGGCTGCGCTCCATAAACTTTAAATAATTGACGTAGTAGACAATACCGCCGGCATCGGTATCTTCGATGTAGACTCGCACCGGAAATTTGAAGGTTTGTTCTGAAGCAGTGTGTGTGGAATTTGCGCTGGAGGCGGCAGACATAGTTCCGATCTCGGTGGTTAAAGGCGGGGCATACTCCTATCCCGCTATCGCGCATGCGTTTGGGCAGATCAATGCCGAAATGCAGGTAGGCGTTGGCGGTCAGCACCCGGCCGCGCGGCGTCCGGGCCATAAAGCCCTGCTGGATCAAATAGGGCTCAATCACATCTTCAATGGTGCCCCGCTCCTCACTGATAGCGGCCGACAGGCTTTCCACGCCCACCGGGCCACCGTCGAAGTTGTCCATTAGAGCCAGCAATAGACGGCGATCCATATGATCGAAACCGCGCTCGTCGACATTGAGCATATCCAGGGCCCGGTCGGCCACTTCGGCGCTCACCAGGCCGTCGCCGCGCATTTCGGCGTAGTCGCGCACCCGGCGCAGCAACCGGTTGGCAACCCTGGGGGTACCCCGGGCCCGTTTGGCCACTTCAGCCGCGCCGCTTTCCTCGATGCTCACCCCCAGCAACTCCGCCGAGCGCATCACAATCCGGGTCAGATCGACTACGTTATAGAATTCCAATCGCTGAACAATGCCAAAGCGATCCCGAAGCGGCGAGGTCAGCAGACCGGCGCGGGTAGTGGCACCCACCAGGGTAAAGGGCGGCAGATCGAGCTTGATGGAACGCGCCGCAGGCCCTTCGCCAATCATGATATCGAGCTGGAAATCCTCCATAGCCGGGTAGAGAATCTCC
>CAZKCY010000010.1:0-9508 GCA_964551155.1 uncultured Marinimicrobium sp.
CGGATGGCTTTTGATGCCACTACTGCGTTATGGCTGGGTTAAACGAGCTCGTCGACATGGCGCCGCCGGACGTCCGTTTGACGCTGGCAAGCAATCCCGCCAGGGTACCGCCCGAGTAATCGAAGGCGAATACCAGATTCGAAAATCCGATCACTCCGAATAATACCCACAAATGTCATGCTGCTCTGCTAAGGTCAGCTCCCTGTAGTCTGGTGTTCTACTCGCTGTTTATGAAACCCATTTTCTCGAAGTTTCGCCTTGCACTTATCAGCCTGCTCGCGCTGGCGCTGATTGCTTGTGTTGGGCCGCGTCAGGCAAGTGAAAACTGGCCCGAGAGCCTACCTCCGCTTAGTTTCTTTAAAGAGTTTTATCACGCCGACAAAAACAATCAGGCGCAACAGACGCTGAACAACTATCTGCGTTGGGTGCGTAATTTCTACCAGGGTTTCGACCTCTACCGGCAGGGTTGGAACGACTTTGTCCCCGAGGTGTTGGCCGACATAGAAGATCCGCAGCAAAAGGCCGAAGTTGAGCGTCAGCTCTACTATTTGGGCCGGGATATTTCCGCTGAATGGGGCAAGTACGACGAAAAGCGACGGGTTCGTACCCGGCATCTATCGGTTTGGGGCAACGCTATGCGCACTGCGATGGCCGAGGGCGAAGTGCTGGAGATTATCAATAAAGTTGAGCAAGACGTGGAAGCCTTGCTCAATCAGACTCTGGATCCCAAAGAAATCAGGGCAGAGCGTTACTACGAACAGGACGAGGATGATGCCTTTAGGTTCTAGTGAGCCATTGTAAAGCGTTATTGCTCTTCGGTAACCCTGGCCAATTCCTCCAATGCCTGCATGACATAGTTCTGCACCAGCTGCGGTGACTGCTGGAGCAGAAAATCCATGTCTCGCTCGACGTTGGTATCCGGTTTGATCTCCGCGACACATCGATGGGCTGCCGTTTCCAGGACCTCGCTCAACACCAGAGAATCGTCAAAATATACGCTGGGATTTTGCTGGCAAAAACGGGTATAGCTGTGCAGAGCCTCGACCACCGCACTTTTGTAATAGGCCGGTTGCAGCTGCTGCGTTACCCGGTCAATTAACTGGGCAAAACTCTCTTCGCCGGGCGTCATGGAGCTGCGCACCAGTTGGCAGTCGATCGCGGTGCTTTCGCTCTCGCTGCCGCCAAACACTAACTGATCGGTATGCGCCAAGCTTTGCCAGATGGCCCGCAGAAACTCGCTGTCGAAGCGGGTCACCAGGCCTCGCGCCAGGCGCCATTCAAACCAATCGGTATCGACCGCGTGAGCATTGGTGGCTTCGCTGCCCCAAAACTGGTTAGCGTCTTCGGCATCGAAAGGTATGCTCAGCGACACCTCCTCAGTAAACTTCTCGCGCTGGGTTGCGAGTACGGTCTGTAGGCGGCTGAGGATTTCCGAGGGCGGAAGAACCCCCAAATCGTCCAGCGAGCAGACTTCCCCGGTATCATTACCGCGCCGCAGGCACAGGCGCATGAAACTCTGCAGATGGATGGAGCGCAAGCCATCGAAAAGGCTTGGCTGAGTGCGCACCAGAGAGCCGATGTCGGAGAGCATTTCCTGGGTCAGAGTGCGCTCCACTGGGTCGGTATAGGTGCGGTTGATGCCCTCCAAAAGCTCCAGATCGGTGAGCGCTGCGCTGACCACGAACTCCTGGCCTTTCTCTCCGATGACGATGACCAAGTGGCGTACCGCGAGTATTGCCAGGCTGCCGGCCAGGTCGATATGCGAATGGTTTAGACAGGCAAAACAGTAACGGGCGACCAACCAGTCGTTGCGACGCTGGGCACGCACGTATATGGCCTGTAGAAACTCCCGCAGCGTCAGGGGGTTATCACCCTCGCCGAGCTGTTCGTCGAGTTCGCGATCCTCTAGAAACGCCTTCAAACTCTCTCTCGCCCGGCCATCGAACTCGGTGCTCAGTCGATCCCAGAGTTCTTGGGCAGCAGGCGCCAGGTGCTGGAGATCGGGCGCTTGCTTGTCACCGCCGTTGGGGTCGGCCGCTTTAAGAGGCTGGAGCATTAGGTTGGGGACGCTGAGCCGGTTGACCCGGGAGGCTCGGTAGGCCAAACCGGCTGACGCGTAGCCAACGTGTTCGTGCTCGGTGCGCAGCTGTAAATTGCGCAGCGAATTAAACAACACATCGGCCTGGGGCATGCTACACAGCTCGCGATTCAGAAGCAGGGTGAACACCGCTACTTCCGAATTGACCCAGTTTTTTCGAATATGCTCAATTTCCTGCGCCAGGCAGTCCCTGATCCAGCGGGCATCGTACATGCGGTAGTCTTCCTGCTCACTTTGCAGCCAGGACAAACACAGATAAACCTTGCCGTTGATTTCATAGGTTTGCGAGCTGCCCAGGCTCTGTAGGCGTCGCGCCGGTCGGCCGGTCAGTTTTAGGGCCGGGTTGGCACCTACATGGCGGTAGGCATTCACCAGTTCGGGCGCACTCAGGGCAGAAATGGGCTTAATGTCGTTCAAAGACTCGGCGATTACGCCGTTTAGCGCCAAATAGCTCTTAATATCGTTATCTTCCGCCAGCACCACCAGTGCGATCTGGGATTTGACAAATTTGGTGGCCCGGCGGCGCAGATTGAGTGAATCCAAATCGTCTGGGCGCAGCAGACCTTCGTCGAGCAGTAAGCCGGTCAGATACAGACTTTGAGCCCACACCAGGGGCAGGTTGTCATTGGGCAGGCGAGTTTGAGAGTGGGGCCGCTTCTTTTCCGCGGCGATATTCTCCTCGGGCAGATAGTAAAGTTCGGGCAAAAGTCCCATGCCGTCCACTTCAACCATCAACGACTCGAGCTTTTCGCGGTAATGCTTGGCGGTGCCAGCATTGCCATCGAAGAGCGCGTGAATGTACAGGTAGGCGAAAAACAGCGGCCATTCGGATTCGATATTTTCGAAGTTCGCCAGTTCAGAATGCTCGTAGTAGAGGCGAGAACTGTCTTCCAGCGCCGTTTGGTGGCCGTCCCAGATAAAGCGTTTGCAGCCGTAATTGCCGCTCAACTTGGCCAAAATTTCATCGCGGGTCTTGGTAACCAAAGACTGCCGGCTGACCGCAAAAGCGGGAAAGCCGATAATGCTCAAAACCGCGGCATCAACTTCTTTGGACAGGGATTCGCGCGGCAACAGCGAGGAGAGGGTGGTGCGGGCCAGGGAGATAGCGTCGGCCACCACGTGAATGACGGCGCGTGGAGAGCCGTGTTCGCCAAACAGATTAAAACCGTCCAGAGCCTGAAGCGCCGCTTTGGCCATGCCCACGGAGCTGGCATTGATTTCAGTTTTGCCGTTGTTGATTTTGTTGCCACGCTCCCAAATGCCGAAATCGGGGGTGCGGTAGGCGCTGGAGATGTAGTAAACCAGGTTCTGAATGAAATCCACTTCGTCAATGGTGGTGATGATTCTCAGGCCAGATGCGGTCATCTGGGCCAGCATCAGCAGGTACAGCGAGGTGGCGTCTATCTGCAAATGGCCCCAGGCGTCGTCGGCTACCACCGGGAGGCCGGTTTCGGTGTCGTACTTGGCGTGCAGCGCGTCTATGGGGTTGAGGGTGTTTTTGAACACTTCCACCTTATCGGCCTGGCGCATCATCGACTGCAAAAGACCGCGCATCAGCTTGATGGTGGCCTGCTCCATCTGATCGCTCTTGATGGTCTCGCCGCTGCGCTTTAGCGCCATGCTCAAGGCCCAGACGCAGACGATGGTGTAGACGTTGTCGCGTACCCAGGCATCGGTATAGTCGCCGTGGTTGCTAACGCTGGTGCTGGCTGGAAATAGCCCGGTGAGGGGATGCTGACGGTTGAGAATGATGGTTTCGACTTCGCGAAACACCCGGTCCAATACTGCTTTACTTTTCATATACTAAACCGCTGGTCATAAGCTGGAGTTGCTGGTTTTACGTTGAATCACCGCTTGCGCGCTGCTGAAATACCGAAATAAACAGGAGGAGGGCTGGTAGGGTCGATATTTTGGGCGAATTATAGCCGCGAACGAGCCGGTTGAATAATGAGTCTTTTACCAATATTTAGCACAGCTTATACCACTTTGTATCAAAAGCCTTCACGGCTTTTCCGGGGCGATTCGGGCTAACTTTAAATAGATATATAAAACATGGTGTTACGAAATATATTTAATGTAGATAATAGAATTACTTTAACTTCGTGAAACATAGTGTTCGGTCCAGTATCGCCCCAATTTAACGCAACTTAACGATAATCGGTTGAGTGCTGGTCACCCAGGTGATAGCTTAAGCCGGTGTTCGATCGGCCTCGTTTCTATGTATTCAGAAGTACCCTCCACACCCCCTTTGGACCCCATTGGGCCGGCCAGCCTCGATAATCCACGCTATTACCTGCACAATTTTCGCTGGGTACTGAGCTGGGTGTACCAGCGCTACGCCGATTTGCTCAGTGAGCCGGAGAAAAGTTTCGTCTGCCAATTCCAGGATTTGCCCGAGACCAGCCAGGGTTTGCTAGTGCGCATGGTGATGCGCAAGGGCGAACTGTTTCGGGCAGACAAGCTCTGTTACGCCGAGTTGGGAGCTACCGAAACGGCTGCTCAGCCCTTAATCGACCGCGGGTGGGTGAAAACCGAGCCGTTACTGGGTCTGACCGACCTATTTAGATTGTTTACCTGGCCGGAACTGCGCCAAATGTTGACCAAGGAGCTGGAGAGCCTGGACTTGACTCCAACTCGAAAGCGCGCGGCATTGGAAATTTTACAAGCCCATTACCCGGAGCGGCGCACACCGACGGATTGGGGGAGCGCTCAAGCCTGCGTGTACCAATTCGAGCTAATGCCGCTGTGCGAGCGGTTTCGGCTGATGTTTTTTGGTAATCCCTACCAGGACTGGTCCGAATTTGTGCTCGCTGAATTGGGCACCTTTGTATACGAAGCGGTCGCTTTTACCGAGGATTCTCGGCCTTTTAACAGCCGCGCCGAGGTGGACGCCTATCTGCAGATACAGACCTGTCGAGAGCGGTTTTACAATCAAGAATCGCTAGCCGAGATAGTCGCGGATTTGCCCGGCCTGCCGAGTGCCAATCCCTGGCTCAAGTCGGGGCGCGACCGGCTGGTATTCAAGTTGGCTCGGCAGTTGGAACGCCAGGGTGAATTGGAGCAGTCTCGGCAGCTGTATTTAAAGTGCAAATACTCGGGCGCGCGCGGTCGCTTGTTAAGAGTATTGGAGCTGCAATCCGACTACGCCACTGCCTACCAGCTGGCACTGGAAGCTGAACGGGCGCCCGAAAGCGAGGCCGAGCGCCAACAGCTGGCCCGCTTGATACCGCGTTTGCGGCGTAATTTAGGGCTGCCCAAGCTGGCGGCAAGTGTGAGTAGCGTTCAGTTTGAAGAATTCCGTCTGGAGCTGCCCTTGGCACTCCCCGTGGAGTGGGCCGTTAAGCAGCATCTGGAGGCCCCGCAAGCGCCGGTGCACTATGTGGAGAACAATCTGCTCACCGGCCTATTCGGGCTACTGTGCTGGGAGGCGATATTCGCGCCTTTGCCGGGCGCCTTCTTTCACCCCTTTCAGCGCGGCCCCGCGGATTTGCACTGGCCCGACTTCCAGTCTCGCCGAGCAAAGCTGTTCGATCGCTGTTTAGACTGTTTAGAGAGTGACCTCTATCGAGAGAAAATTCTGGCCTGCTATGCCGCCAAATACGGTCGCCAGTCGCCCTTTGTCCACTGGGGTGCACTACCCGAGGAACTGTTACATCAGGCGCTGGCGGTGATACCGGCACCACACCTGAAGCTTTGTTTTGAGCGCTTGCTAATCGACCTTAAAGCCAACTGCGCCGGGCTGCCGGATTTAATTCAGTTCTGGCCCGAGGAAGGTCGCTATCGAATGATCGAAGTCAAGGCTCCGGGCGACCGACTGCAGGACAATCAGCGCCGCTGGCTGGAGTTTTTTGTTGCCAATGATATGCCGGTCTCGGTCTGCCATGTGAGCTGGCAAACCGAAACGCTCGAGAGCCTGCCGTGAGCCCGGAACCCACAAGCTACAAAGTCGCAGTGCGAGCGCTATGCGAATTCAGCGCCAAGGCGGGCGATCTGGATTTGCGCTTTACCCCCACGCCCAGCGCCCGCGAGGGCATAGCCGGGCACCAGTTGGTTGGCGGTCGGCGAGGGGGCGATTACCAGCGCGAAGTCGCACTCAAAGGTCAGTACCGGGAGCTGGAAGTCAAGGGTAGGGCGGATGGCTACGATTCGCTTAAAAATCGGCTGGAAGAGATCAAGACTTTTCGCGGTCATCTGGATCTAATGCCCGCCAATCACCGAAACCTGCATTGGGCTCAGGCGAAAATTTACGCCTGGTTGCTGTGCCGGGAGCGCCAACTCGAGCAGATTGAAGTCGCGCTGGTCTATTTTGATGTGGTCAAACAAAAAGAGACTCTGCTGTGCGAAAGCTACTCCGCTGCGGAGTTGGAAGATTTTTTCAATAAACACTGCGAGCTGTTCCTCAGTTGGGCCAAGCAGGAAATGGCCCATCGGCAAGAGCGAAACGAGATCATGGAGCGGCTCGAGTTTCCCTTTGCGAAGTTTCGCCAGGGCCAGCGCAGACTGGCGGAAGCCGTTTACCAGGGCGCCAGCACCGGCCGCTGTCTGCTGATCGAAGCACCTACCGGTATCGGGAAAACCCTGGGCACACTCTTCCCGCTGCTAAAGGCGCTCCCACGCAAGCAGCTGGACAAGATTTTTTTTCTTACCGCTAAAACCCCGGGTCGCAGGCTGGCGCTGGATGCCCTCAAAAGCCTGGACACCGGTCCGCTGCGCAGTCTGGAGCTGGTGGCGCGCGAGAAAAGCTGCGAGCACCCGGACAAGTCCTGCCACGGCGACTCCTGTCCTTTGGCTCAGGGCTTTTACGACCGTCTACCGGCGGCTCGCCAAGCCGCAGCCCAGGAGACCTTTCTCGATCAGCAGCGGCTGCGCCAAGTGGCACTTGAGCACAAGATTTGCCCCTATTATTTGGGCCAGGAAATGGCGCGTTGGAGCGATGTGATCGTCGGCGACTACAACTACTACTTCGATCTGAGTGCCATGCTCTACGCCTTGACCAGCGAAAACCAATGGCATGTCGCCCTGCTAACCGACGAGGCCCACAACCTGGTCGACCGGGCGAGGGGTATGTACAGCGCCGAGCTTCATCAGAGCCGTCTTCGAGAGGTAAAAAAACAGCTACCAAAAGTTTTAAAACGTCCATTTGAAATAGTGCTGCGACAATGGAATGCACTCAACAAAAGTCAGCCCGCCAGCGATGCGGTTGACGACTATCAACTCTTAGCTCAAATTCCGCTGAACCTGATCACCGCCTTGCAAAATGCCGCCGCGGCCACCACCGATTATTTTGCCGAAGAGCCCTTTGCCCTCGATAGCCTGCTGATGCAGTTCTATTTCGATATGTTGAATTTTTTGCGCATCGCCGAACTTTACGATGAGGATACGTTTCTTTGCGACCTCAGTTGGCAGCGCAGCGCCAAAGCCAAAAGTGGCTCGCGCAAGAATTCCGTGCTGTGCCTGCGCAACTTGATTCCGGCGGCATTACTCAAACCACGATTTGAAAGCGCTCATTCGGCTACTTTGTTCTCAGCCACTTTCCGCCCGCCCCGCTACTATTGCGACTTGCTCGGTTTGCCTGCGGACACGGTGCATATGGATGTGCCCTCGCCGTTTATCGCCGAGCAGCTGGAAGTTAAGATTGCGCCCCAAATATCCACCCGTTATAACGACAGAGCCGCCTCGGTAGCGCCTATTGTTAGGCTGATAGCCGAACAGTTCGAGCGGCGGCCGGGCAATTACCTGGCTTTTTTCAGTAGCTATCAGTATTTAGAGCAGGTGCGCACTGAGCTTCAAAAAAGCCATGCGCAGCTGCCGGTCTGGGCCCAGGATCGGCGCATGGATGAAGCAGCCCGGCAGGCCTTTTTGGATAAGTTTGACCCGCAAGGGCAGGGGATAGGTTTCGCGGTTCTAGGCGGCGCTTTCGCCGAAGGCATAGACCTGCCGGGTAGCCGCCTAATAGGTGCCTTTGTCGCCACGCTGGGCTTACCTCAGATCAACCCGATCAACGAACAGCTCAAGCTGCGCTTGGAAGAATTGTTTGGCCAAGGCTACGACTACACCTACCTCTATCCCGGTTTGCGCAAAGTCGTCCAGGCCGCCGGGCGGGTAATTCGAACCGAAAGCGATACCGGTGTGGTGCATCTGATTGATGATCGTTTCAACCAACCTAGGGTGAGGGCGCTGCTGCCCAGCTGGTGGAAAATCCGCGCAAATTAGCCTGTTAGCTTTGCTGGGCACGCGCCACTGAGAAGATCGATGACAGAATTGCTCAATAGCCGGGAAAATCTTCTGTGCGAATATTGTCTTCATCAATTTCAGCATCGACGAGCATCTTCTGTAGTTCTTCCACCATGTCTGGTGGCCCATCCAGGTAATAAATGGGGGCCTTGATATCCTCTAGGTATTTCTTGAGCATGGATTTGTCAATATGGCCTGTCTCGCCATCCCATCGCTGCTCGGATTCATCTTTTTGCGTCATGGTGGCTACTAAGGTGTAGTCGGGATTTTTCTTGCTGGATTGCCTGAGATCGTTCAAAAAGGCTGCATCTTCAGGCCGCCGGTTTGAATAGAAGACAAATAGTTTGTGCGCAGTTTCGTCCTTTAATGCCTGCAGGATAATACTTCTGACGGGTGTAACACCTATGCCGCCGGTGATAAAAACCGCCGGTACCTCGGTTTTGTTGTGCAAAGTGAAAGAGCCAGAGGGACCTTTCAGCTTGACTTCAGTGCCAGAGTTCATGTTGTTCAAAACCCGCTTAAAGGCCGAGTCCCGCATTCGTGTGGCAACCATCAGATCCTTCTCATAGGGAGCGCTGGCCAGGGTGAAGGTCCGGCTGTTGCCTTCGTCGTCGGTTTCCGGTGGGTCAATCAGCGTCAGGTTGACGGTCTGGCCGGCTTTAAACTCGAAACCCTCGGGTTTTTCGAAGTAGAACGCCATAGTATCTTCAGCGACTTCTTCGCTGCGTTTCAGTTTGACGGTGTATTTCGACATAGTTTTCCTCCCAGTTGCGGACTCATCTACACTCAAGAGTATAGTGGCACTGGAGGCGCCTGACATTGTAAAAGACCGGAGGCATAACCATGAGCAGACCCGAAATCGTGCACGAGCCTGAAAATAATCGTTTTATCGTGCCCTTCGATGACGAGCCCGCGACTTTGAAGTACCGGATCGGGAAACAAAACGGCAAGGACCAAACTGGCGCTGTGATCGATTTTACCAGTACTTATGTGCCTTCCCAGCACCGCAATAGCGGGGTGGGCGAGGCGCTGGTACGGCGAGGCTTGGCGTGGGCCAGAGAGCAGGAATACCAGATTGAAGCCAGTTGCTGGTATGTGGATAAATTTCTGCGTTAACCGTGCGGCAATATTTAAGTTAAAACGAAAGAAAGGAGAGCGGGCCGCGATGCGGCCCGC
>CAZKCY010000010.1:9518-17518 GCA_964551155.1 uncultured Marinimicrobium sp.
GTATGTGGATACGTTTCTGCGTTGAGGGCGCGGCAATACTTGAGTTAAAACGAAAGGAGAGCGGGCCGCGATGCGGCCCGCTCAACCGGTTTTAGAAGTGGAAGCGGGCTCGCGCCACCACAGTCCGTGCTTCGCCGGGGAAGCAGTCGCCGCGAGCCAGACAGGTAGACTGGAATTCCTTGTCCGCGACATTGCGGGCGTTGAGGGTAAAGTCCCAGCTATCGAGTTCGTAGCCAATCATCAAATCGCCCAAAGTATAAGAAGGCGTTTTAATCTGATCCCGACCGCCATAGCTTTCACCGACATGCCGCACACCTGCGCCAGCTTTGAAGCCTTGCCAATGGCCAGTCGGACGCCAAGTGACCCAGGTCGAGGCCTGCACGTCTGGCACACTTGCAAGGCGGAAGCCTTCGGCGCTTTCGGTATCCAGACTGCTGGCGTTCAGCTCGAGCGTAAACTCACCCAAGGTTGCCACGCCTTCCAGTTCAACACCGTTGATGGTTGCTTCACCGCGCTGCTGCTGGACGCTTCCCACCAGCGCTGAGGGGTCATTCAGATTGCTCTGGGTAATATCAAAATAGGCAAGCGTAAACATCGCCGGTAAGCGAGTCGGCTGATACTTGAGGCCCACTTCCAACTGCTCGCCTTCCTGAGGCTTAAGTGCGTTGCCCGCGCCATCATCGCCGATCACCGGTTCAAACGATTCGGCATAGCTGGCGTAGGGCGCAAGACCGTTGTCGAACTGATACAGAGCGCCAATGCTTGAACTAATGGCGTCGTCTTTCTGATGATCGGTAGCGGTTTCGGTTTCGGTTTCATCGAAGCGTAGCCCAGCGGTAATTCGCCAGTTACCGACGCTGATTTGATCGTTGATATAAAGACCGAAGTCCTCGGTTGTGGACTCCGGCCGATCCGTATAAAGGCTGTCGAGATACGACTGGGGCGGTACCTGGCCGTACTCTGGCTCGAATACATTCAACCAAAACTGATCTCCGAAGTTGTCGTCGGGCCCGCCGGTGGCACTGTCATAGCCCAGAGCGAAGGCGTAGTAGCCGGCTCCGTCCAGGGTCACGTCCTGATGCTGGGCGCCGATCAAAACTTCGTGGTAGAGGCTGCCGGTCTTGAAATTGGCACGCAAGCGTGCGTCGATGGCAGCTTGCTCTGAGGTGGCGTCGTTGCGGTAGAAAGTGCGCGGCACTTCGCCGCCGTTGTACAGGCTTCCGTCCTCGTTATAAACGTAACGATCACCTCCGATGAACGCAGGCCAAGCCTGCTGATAGTCTGCCTCAGCATCGCTGAAGCGAGAGGTCAGCTCAAGGCTCCAGATCTGGTTAATCTGGTGATCAGCCAGCAGCGTGACCGATGTAGTTTCGGTATCGTATTTGTTGAAGCCCGGCTCGCCCATATAGGTCGAGTTCTCAATAAATTCGCCGTTCGGCGCCGGGAAAAGCGTGCCGTAAATTGGCAAGAATTGGGCGCCGGTGTCGCTTTCGGTGCTGGTGTGGTTCAAAAGTAGGGTGATGTTGGTGCCGGCTTTCGGGCGCCAGGTAACAGAAGGGTTAATCACCGTGGTTTGATCGCCGACAAAGTCCACCTGGGTGTCGGTATCGCGATAGACACCCACAGCGCGGTAGAGCCACTGGTCGCTGTTGCCGATTTTTCCGGTGCTGTCGAAGGCTAACTGGCGGCGGTCAAAATTCCCCAGCTCGGCAACCAGCTCATGCTCGGCTTGAGCCTTGGGCGTCTTGGTCACGATATTGACAATCCCGCCGGGTGAGCCTTTGCCGTACAACACTGACGCCGGGCCCTTGAGAATTTCCACCTGCTCCAAGGTATAAATTTCCGGGCGAGTATTGTTGTAGTTGCCGAACAAGGACTGCAGGCTATCTTGATACAGAGGGACGTTCAGTCCTCTGACTCTCAACCAGTCGCCGCGGGTGGCGAAGCCAAAGGTTTTGCCTATTACGCCCGCGGAGTAAGTGAAGGTGTCATCCAGATTGATCGCACCTTTAGTCTCGATGTCCTGCCGATCCTCGATGGAAACAGAGCGGGCGGTTTCCATAATCGGAGTGTCGGATTTCAGCGCCGAATAGCGTGACATTTGGCCGGTTACATGCACTTCTTGAATGGTTTCAGCTTGGTTTTCGACCTCGTCCTGACCATAACTAGCGGCGGCGCCAAAAAGCGAGCTGATGGCAACGGCTAAAGCGGCGGGTTGGAATTTGCGCACTGGGTGCTCCTTTAAAGGTTACGAAAGAAAGGCTATGCAGTTTCTACGAATATTAAACAGGTGCAAATGATACATATTCGCATTAACGACGGCAATAGCCTTTCTCGCCGTGAGCGTGACAAATTTGAGATCGGACATTTCAGGCGTCTGGCTTAACTGTGACCACTGCCGGAGAACAGACAGCGAGTCTTGCCAGAAAAAGGGGGCTGGCCTTAGCGTTTTCGTTCAACGACGCAAAGGTTGTGGAAAGAATGCCGAGGTTTAAGGGCTAAGCCGTTAGAGGTATGCCAATTAACCAGGCGTGACCGCCAAACAAGAAGAAGGCGTAAATCGCCAAGCCGCCTAGCACCGCTATGGCGTCGTTCCAGGGGCTGTGCATCAACGCGGGCGAAGTTTTTCCGGAACGGTGTTTCATAGAGATTCGATCGGCTATCGCCCAGACCAGAAAAGTGCCGAACAGCAATACATCGGCCAAAGTCCCGTTGGACAACAGGTGAGCAAAAGCCCAGATCTTGGTGCCTGCCAGGGTAGGGTGCTTAGCGGCGTTGCGTATCCGGCCGGGCAAGCTTGACGCCAAAAGCAAGGGAAACACCGGCAGCATCAGCAGGAAGGTGATATGACGGGTCCAGGTGGGCGGCGAATAGAGCAGCGTCGGATCCAACCGGGCCTGGCCATAACCAACCACCAAAAGTACAAACCCGACTACGGCGACCAGGGAGTAGCCCGCCTTCCAGGGCTTCTCGCCCAACTTGCCGATCATCCGTTGCCGCCAGTTCGGGAATAGCATCGCCACCGAGTGGATACCGAAAAACAGAATAATCCCGATAATTAGAATATACATTAGATATCCATCCTATCTGCTTGTTATAAATAATAAATTAGATATTTATCTCGTCTTGGCAACATCCAGAAGAACTAAATGGCGTGCTCGGACGAGGTTTTTCCGAAAAGTTTAGCCACAAATTCCTTTATATGCAGTTTTTGCTAAACTGAGGGCAACAAACTAATACTTCGGCGGTTTTGTATCCGCCGACTGACATTTTCTCGGCCCTGGCGATTAAGCTATTTATGGCAAAATTTGACTTCAGCTTCCAGCAAATCGTGGAGTCTGCAAGAGACATCATAATCGTCACCAAGGCCCATCCGCTCGATGATCCGGGGCCGGAAATCGTTTACGTCAACAAAGCCTTTACTGACCTCACCGAATACACTTTCGAGGAAGCCGTGGGTCAGACGCCGCGGATGCTGCAATCGGAAAAAACCGACCGGGAGCAGTTGGATATCCTTCGCAAGGCGCTGGTCGAAAAGCAGGCCGTGAGAGTCGTAATCAGCAATCGCTCAAAGAGCGGTCGGGATTACTGGCTCGACATCAGCATGTTGCCGCTCTATGACGATCAGGGAGAGGTAACTCACTTTGCCGCCATCGAGCGCGACGTCACCGAACAGGTGGAGCGTGAAGAACGGCTTGCCAGTCAAGCCAGAACCGACCCTCTGACGGGCCTGTTGAATCGCCGTTCGTTTGACGAAGAGCTGGCCGAAGAGTTCTCGCGCTTTCAGCGCCGGCGTAGCAAATATTCGGTTTTGATGTTGGATATCGACAACTTCAAGGACCTCAACGACACTCACGGACACAGCTTCGGTGATGTGGTTTTAAAATCTCTGGCGCAAACCTTAAAAGATAATATTCGCTTGCACGACACTCTGGCACGCATTGGCGGTGAGGAATTCAGCATTATATCGCCGCACAATAGCCAGAAAGCCGGGCTTAAAATGGCGGAAAAAATCCGTCAGCGAATTGAGGATATGTCATTTGAGATTGAAGGGCAGAAGCTGAAGGTTACCGTCAGCATCGGGGTTTCGGAAGTCGATTTTGAAGATTACGATCACACCTCAGTTCTCGAGCGGGCCGACGAAGCTATGTATGCAGCAAAGGAGCAGGGTCGCAATAAAGTCTGCGGTGAGTAGTAAAATTTTGCGGGGAGGGTTATGTCTGACAATGCATCTAAGGTGGCACTGGTTACTGGTGGCGCTCAAGGGATCGGCAAGGGCATAGTTTCCTATCTTGTGGGTCGCAACTGGCGAGTAATCGCCTGCGATTTGAATGAGGCGGCGGGCGAACGGCTGCTAAAAGACATAGCGCTGGAGCAGGGCGCCAATGACGCGCTTAAGTTTGTCGCTGGCGATGTGGCGCGCGAAGCGGATGCTCGAAGAATCGTTCAAACGAGCATAGATTGGTGCGGCCGGCTGGACGCCCTGATCAATAACGCCGGTTTGGCGGATCCCGATACCGGGCCAGTGGAGGAGCTGGCTTTGGAGGACTGGCAGCGCCGGCTCGATGTCAACTTGACCGGTCCATTTTTAATGGCCAAACACGCCGTCCCGCATCTGCGCAAAACCCGCGGTGCGATTGTCAATATGGCCTCAACCCGAGCCTTCCAGTCGGAAGCTAACTCCGAAGCCTATGCTACAACCAAGGGCGGCCTGGTGGCTTTGACCCACGCGCTTGCGGTCAGTCTGGGCCCAGAGGTTAGGGTCAACAGCATCAGCCCTGGTTGGATCGATGTGCGCGCCTGGCAGTCCGATGCGCCGGCCGAGATAGAGCCTTTGTCCGACACCGATCATAGCCAGCACCCGGCGGGCCGGGTAGGGCGCCCGGAAGATATCGCCAGCATGGTACACTTCCTCGTTTCTCCCCGGTCCGAATTCATCACCGGGCAAAACTTTGTCGTCGACGGCGGCATGAGCCGGAAGATGATCTACGAGCATTAATGAGCCCAGAGCTCCCCTTCGGAGGTATTTCTTGAGCACGCAGACAATTACCGTTATTAGAGGCGACGGCATAGGGCCTAGCATAGTCGATGCCGCCATTCAGGTCCTCGATCATATGAACTGCGGGCTTGACTACGAATATGCCGACGCCGGACAAACCGCCCTGGATAAAGTCGGTGAATTACTGCCCGAGGCAACGCTGCAATCCATCGAGCGCAACAAGGTCGCTCTAAAAGGGCCTTTAACCACACCGGTAGGCGAAGGCTTTACCTCCATCAATGTCAGCCTTCGGCAAAAATTTCAGCTTTATGCCAACGTCCGCCCGGCCATTTCATTTGCCGGCAGCAAAGCGCGCTATCAAGACATTGATATAGTCACAGTGCGCGAAAACACCGAAGGCATGTATTCGGGCCGCGGCCAAGTAGTTTCCGATGACGATCGGATCGCCGAAGCACTGAGTGTGATTACCCGCGAAGGAGCGGAACGCATAGCGCGCTTTGGGTACGAATTGGCGCGTAGAGAAAAGCGCAAAAAAGTTACGGTGGTGCACAAAGCGAATATTCTGAAATCCACCTCCGGGCTGTTTTTAAAAGTCGCCCGCGAAGTGGCGAAAGATTATCCGGACATCGAAAGCAACGAGATGATCGTCGACAACGCCTGCATGCAACTGGTGATGAATCCGCATCAGTTCGATGTCATAGTCACCACCAACTTGTTCGGCGATATCTTATCCGACTTGTGCGCCGGCCTGGTGGGCGGCTTGGGTATGGCGCCGGGCGCCAATATTGGCAAAGACTGCGCGATCTTTGAAGCGGTGCACGGCAGCGCTCCGGATATTGCCGGAAAAAACCTCGCCAATCCGACCTCGGTTATTCTGGCTTCCTGCCAGATGCTCGATTACTTGGGCATGAAAGACAAAGCCGACACAATTCGCAATGCCGTGCGCGCGGTAATCGCAGCGGGCGACCGGACTACCAAAGATCTGGGTGGCAATGGCGGTACTACCGACTTTACTGAGGCGCTGCTGGAGCGTTTACCGGCGAGCTAATTATTCTTTAGCCGCCCGGTCTGTTAGGCTTTGTTTGGCTTCCAGTAGAATCTTGCCGGCCGAATAGATAACTAAGGCGGCTATCAGTGCGCCTATGATCAAATCCGGCCAGGGCGACCCTAGCCAAGCCACCAGCCCAGCGGCCAAAAGCACGCCGACATTGGCTAGAACATCGTTGCGCGAGCAGATCCAGCTGGCCCGCATATTCACATCGCCACTCCTGAATTTGAGCAGCAGAAGCAAGCAGGCCAGGTTGACCGCCAGCGCCAAAAAGCCAATTAACCCCATAACCTCGGCGCTTGGCGATACGCCGAGCCAAGCCCGGCGCAGCACTTCTATCAGCACCCCTATGCCGAGAATCATCTGCAGGCCGCCGTTGAGAAACGCCGAGCGGGCTTTTTGCAGTGCGCCTTTGCCTACCGCGTATAAGCTCAGGCTGTAAACGAGGGCATCGGCGAGCATATCGAGGGAATCCGCCAGTAGGGCACTGGAATTCGCCAGCAACCCGGCGGTAAATTCCACTACGAACATAATCGCATTCAGGCTCAAGACCACCCACAGAAGTTGTCGCTCCTGTCGGTTGCGCGCTTCGGCCCCACAACAATCTGCCATAATCCGGTAACTCGCCATTTTCGAAACTCGGAAGGTACAATAGTCGGCGGACAATAAACAAGCTGGTTTGCCAGGCCCGCTATCAACAAGAGATGGAATATGCAGCATCTGGACCTACAAGTGATTGAGCGGGCTATCAACTGGCTGGAGGCAGGAGAGCCCATTTGGTTGTGCACGGTACTGGCCACTTTCGGCTCGTCTCCGCGCGAACCCGGCTCCATGTTGGTGGCGCGCGCCAACGGCGCCCACATAGGCTCGCTCTCAGGCGGTTGTATAGAGGAGGACTTTCTCGCCCGCATAGGCGCCGGCGGCTTTGAGCAACCGGTATCGGTGATTCGCTATGGCAGCGGCGATACCGATGCACCCAAAGTCACCTTACCCTGCGGCGGTATTCTCGATGTTTTGGTCGAACAGCTTACTCCCGAGCGAGCCAATCTTGAGCATTTGCAAAAACTTCACCAAGCACTGCTGGGCCAACAACCGCTGATTCGCGAGGTGCCGCTGGACGGCGGTCAATGCCGTATTATCGAAGGTGCCGCCCAAGGCCCGCGAGTTGAGCGTCAATTCGACAAGGTACTCCTCAGAATCGGCCCGACTTTGCGCTTGATTATTGCCGGCATTTCCCCGGTCTCGGTAGCCTGCGCCGACTTCGCTCAAAGCTTGGGTTTTGAAGTCATTGTTTGCGACCCGCGCGACGAAGAGCGCGCCAATTTCAATTTGCCCGGCGTCAACCTTCAAGGCATTTTGCCATCGCTGTTCATCGCCTCGGGCAACTGCCACAAAGCCACCGCTGTAGTAGCGCTGACCCACGACCCACGCATTGACGATCTGGCCATGATGGAAGCGGTGCGCACCCCGGCTTTCTATATCGGGGTTATGGGCTCACACAAAACCTCGGCCCAGAGAGCCGAGCGCCTGCGCCGTTCCGGAGGACTCAGCGAAGCCGAGATTGACCGTATTCACATGCCCATTGGCCTAGCACTGGGCAGTAAAACGCCAGCGGAAATCGCCTTAGCGGTAATGGCCGATATTGTGCGTGTGCACAGAGGGCAGGCGCGCAATGAGCTGTGAATCAGGCAGGGTTGTAGCACTGGTCATGGCCGCGGGAAAAGCGCGGCGGTTTGGCAGCGATAAGCGGCGAGCGCTCCTGGGCGACGGCCAAAGTCTGCTGCAGCATACCCTTAATCTAGCCGTGAAAAACTTTCCCGATGTATGGCTCGTTATAGGGGCGCAAGACTCTCCGGAGGCGCTAGGTGTTCCGGCTTCGATGCGTGTTATTCGAGCTCCAGCTGAAAACGTCGGTTTGGGCACCAGTCTCGGTGCGGGCTTCCAGCGACTGAT
>CAZKCY010000011.1:0-15317 GCA_964551155.1 uncultured Marinimicrobium sp.
CCAGCAAAGTGCCCAGGTGACGCCTTAGTCGACGAACAAATATGGGTCTGCGCAGCAGGCCTTGAATCCCCAGTTCGCGCTGCTGGTCCGCCTCCAGTTGCAGTTCGCCGCCATTCAGCACAAAGCGGGGAACGGTCTTAGCGGCGGGCTCTTCGAGCAGTTGCTCGCATAGCTGAATGGCATCCATATCGCTCAGCTGGCTGCCGATGGCTAAAAAATCGGGGAGCTTTTGGGTCTTTTGTGCCGCCCGCAGTTGCTCGATCGTGGCCAGCCCACTGCTGGTCTGCTCCAGAGTCATATCCAAGCTCTGACAGTAGGGTGCCAGAAATGCACCCAGCTTGGCATTGGTGTGGGCGAGCAATAGCTTGCGGCCGGCAAGTAGCCGTACCAGTTGCGTGTCAGTGTCGCTCTGCACCGATTCGGTTTCGGCGCTCTGAAGCTTGGCGGTAAACCAGAAGTTGGCGCCTTGGCCCTTGATGCTGCGTACGCCGATATCGCCGCCCATCAGCTCCACCAAGCTTTTGGAGATTGCCAGGCCCAGGCCGGTGCCGCCATATTGGCGACTGGTAGACGAATCGGCTTGGTTGAAAGAGTCGAACAGCTGCGCCTGAGTGTCGGCGTCGATGCCGATACCGGTATCCTCTATGGAAAAATGCAGCACCGGATGTTGGTTGTCGGCCGTGCTCGCCAGGCTCACTTCCAGGACTATGTGACCGCGACTGGTGAACTTGAAGGCGTTGCCGAGCAGATTGATCAACACCTGGCGCAAGCGGGTGGGGTCGCCTTTGAGTTTGATTGGCACCTCGGGCTTGACGCCCCCCATCAGCTCGATATCACGTTTGCTGGCGGTAGCCCCGAACAACTCGAGACAGTCTTCGAGCAGATCTTCGAGATCGAAGGTTGCCAGCTCGAGCTGCATTTTTCCGGCTTCGATTTTGGAGTAGTCCAAAATATCGTTGATGATATCGAGCAGGCTTTCGCCGGAACGGTGAATCACATCCAGGTAATGCTTTTGGGTCTCGTTGAGCGGGGTGTCGCGCAGCATTTCCAGCATGCCGATGACGCCGTTCATGGGGGTGCGAATCTCATGGCTCATAGTGGCCAAAAATTGACTTTTGGCCCGGCTGGCATCTTCGGCGACCAGCTTCTGGCGGCGGTTTTCGAGCTTCTCTTCCTTCTCCGAGAGCAGGGCTAGCTCAATGGCGTGGCGCTGTTCGATATCCTCGAGCAGTGTTTCGCGCATATGATTGATGGCGCTGACCACATTGTCCAGTTCATCGGGCTTGTCGTCGGTTTTGACTCGATTCAGGCGCAAAGGAGTGCTCAGGTTGTCGAGATTCAGTCGGCGGGCAAAGTTGGCGATGGTTTCGATATGCCGGGTCAACAATGTATGTACCAGCCAGATGATAAACAGCGCGATAACCAGAGTCTTGGTGCCTTGGATAGCGAGCGTAAACAGGGTCCGATTCCAGAGGTTATTGTAAATTTCCTCCAAGCTGGCGGTAATGGTCAGAGTTCCAAGACGTTGCGGAGGAGTGTTTTCGTCGCTATAGGTGAGCGGATATTCTTGGCTTACGAATTTATTCGGGTTGGCCGCGATTTGAGCCGGTGCCACCTCTTTGTTGATCGACCTCTCGCGTTTCTGCTCACGCCAGTCGCGCCACTCGACTTCCACCTGTACGACGTTTTCCATCTCCAGCAAACTCTCGATCTGGCGGGCTAGGCGCTCCTCGTCAAAGCTCCATAAGCTATTGGTAATACTGTTCAATGTGCCTACTTTCACCTGATCCAGACGCTGATTGAGCGCCGACAAATCGTTGTGAAAGCTGGCAAAAAGCTGCATCAGAATGGCGACCAGGGTAATCACCGAGCTGCTGAGGATAATCAGCCCAAGCAGGCGAGTGGCGATGGGATTTTCCCGTGCGTAACGAATCATTCTGAGCATGGGTGTGGTTACTGGTCCATTCAGTGGCCGGATTCCCCGATGGGCGGCTCTGGCGTGTTAGAGAGAAGTTATTACGTTTAGCCGCTGCGTTCCCAAGTTTAGCAGCTGGCGCCTTATTTGCCTCAATCAGCGGAATTCTTGATACAGTTTCCCGGTGCGGAAGAAGCTGGGCGGAAAGGTGTCCGTTTTCTCTGCGGTTACGTATTTGAGTTTTGTGGCACTATTACTTGCTTCCCAACCGGATAATAGCCACAGTTGGGACAACTCCCAAGACTCTTTGGTGCTTGTCGAAGCACCTGAACGCTCATTTAAGGATACGCCCATGTCGCCTGCAAAACTCCTACTGCTGATCAGTTTGTTTTTTAGTGCCGGGGCCTGGGCCCAGAACTGCCCCGAATTTCTTCAGGGTGAGTATCGACGCCTGCACAGCACTGAAGACGTCAACCTCTGTGAGCGCTTCGCCGGCAAAACCCTGTTGGTGGTCAATACCGCCAGTCATTGCGGCTTCACCTCCCAGTTCAAAGGTCTGGAGGCTCTGCATCAACGCTATGGCGACCAAGGTTTGGCGGTAGTGGGCTTTGCCAGCGACGACTTCAACCAGGAGGCGGCATCGGAAGAGGAGGCCGCCAGTGTCTGTTACGAAAACTTTGGCGTTACCTTCACTATGTTCGCGCCCACCAGCGTCAAAGGCGAGGCTGCCAACCCCTTGTTCAAGGAGCTGGCCAAGCAAACTCAGGCTCCAGGGTGGAATTTCAACAAATACTTGGTCTCGCCCCAGGGCAAGGTGGTCAAGCATTTTGAAAGCGATGTCGCGCCCGACGCCCCAGAGCTGAATCAGGCCATAAAAACGCTGCTGAACTGAAGGCTGCGCCCGTTAACCGCTATTTAAAAAAGGCCCCCGAATGTTGGGACTATTTCGCGCTGACCCGCGCAAAAAACTGCAGAAAGCCTACGAGAAAAAGCTGGAGCAGGCGATGCTCGCCCAGCGCAACGGCGATATAAAAAGCTATTCGCTGTTGAGCGAGGAGGCTGACGCTATCTATCGGCAGATTCTCCAGTTGGAACAATAGCCGATTCCTAGAACCTTCCCAGCACGTCGTTTAGAAAGCGCCGGCCCAAGTCTGTGGTGACCAGGCGGTCGCTGCGATCCTCCACCAGGCCCTGCCGGCGCAGCTCCTGCCACTGGGGTTCCAGCGCCTCGGGCGACAAACCGGTGCGCTCGGCGAACAGCTGTGTGGCCACCCCTTCATTCAGGCGCAGTGCATTGAGCAGAAAGTCCAGCGGCAGGGCGGTCGGGGTCAGCACCTCGGAACCCGCCAAAAAGGGGTTGTGCTCGGCGGTGGACGCGCCGCCGGAGGTTGGAGCTTTGTCCATATAGTGCTTGGGCAAGCGGGTTTTCCAGCGCCGCATAATTTTGTTCTGCTCGGGGAGCGTCAACTTGCCGTGGGCGCCGGCGCCTATACCCAGATAATCACCAAAGCTCCAATAGTTCATATTATGCCGGGCGCGTTTGCCGCTCCGCGCATAGGCCGAGACTTCGTATTGTCGGTAACCCGCCTGAGCCAGCAGAGCTTCGCCTCGGGACTGTATATCCGCCAAGCTGTCTTCCTCCGGGAGCACTGGCGGCGCGCTGTAAAACTCGGTGTTGGGCTCGATGGTCAGCTGATACCAGGACAAATGCTCGGGCTCCAGGTCTATGGCTTGGCGCAAATCGGCCTGAGCATCATCCGGACTTTGCTGGGGTAAGCCGTGCATTAAATCCAGGTTGAGATTGTCGAAGTCCGCCCGGCGTGCCACCGATACGGCCGCCAGGGCCTCTTCGCGGCCGTGAATCCGGCCCAGCAGCTTGAGCTGCCGCTCGTTGAAGCTCTGGATGCCGATCGATAGCCGGTTCACCCCCGCTGCCCGGTAGCCAATAAAGCGCTCTTGTTCGAAGGTGCCCGGATTGGCTTCCAGGGTAATCTCGATATCGCTTTCAAAACCCACCATGCGCTCGGCATCCTGCAAAATTTCGCCTATGGCCTGGGCCGAAAAAACGCTGGGAGTGCCGCCGCCAAAAAATATGCTGGTCAGTTTGCGTCCCTGCACCAGCGCCAGATCGGCTTCCAAGTCGGCGCGCAGCGCGGCCACATACTCGGCCTCCGGCACATTCTCGCCCGCCTGATGGGAGTTGAAATCACAATAAGGGCATTTGCGAATACACCAGGGGATGTGGATGTAGAGTGCCAGCGGTGGTAGCTGCAAGTCGGTGTTCATAGGGGACTGGGATATGGGCGGGACTATTAATAGGCGCCACTATACCGAGCTTGCGCTCGGGTTAACAGCACTGAGGTCGATCTTAAGCAGCTAGCATTTCAGCGAGCTGCTAAGTGTTCATGATACTGCGAATAGCAGTGCCGGAAACGGCAATTACAAACATGGTGATATAAAGCACGCTAGTAAGCGCGAATTTAATCAGCGTCATCGGCCAGCCCTGGCGATAGAATACTTTTTGACTTAAGAGCAAGTAGATCGGCAGCCACCAAAGCAAGAGACCGGCAACCCAAGCCAGCGCCGTCGGTAGCAGCGGCCAGGATGCTGTGGCGCTGGAAAGCTTGATCAGCCCGATATGCACCAACAGCAACTGCAGCACCAAACTGTGAGTATGCAGGGCCAGAATCAGATGCTCAATATAATAGTGCCTGCGGAAGACATAGAGCAGTTTTAGAATCAACGCGAATACCGGCAGCAGTAACAGCATCATCTGGGGCGCCAGGGAAACGAAGTTTTTAAGTGCCGCGCGCGGGTCTTTCGCCACGGCTGCCAGCTTTTGTTCCAGCAAACGCTCCTGCTCGGCGTCCAGAAATGGAACCCACTCCAGTTCCATTTTCCCTTGAGACTCTGCGCTATCTTGTGGTTCCGACGGCAGCATAGGTTGCTGCTCGACGGGCGCGGCACTGCCCCGGTTGGCGCCGGCCCCGTTATTAAAGTCCGGCGATGGGGTCAGTTCGAACGACTGATCGGGCACCAGTTGGGCAAAGACTAAAAACGCCAGAATTGAGGTAAACAGATACATGCGCAGCGGCGGCACATAGGCTGCCCGATGGCCTTCGACGAACCGCCGACTAAGATAGCCCGGCCTTATCCAGAGTGGGCAAAGGGTGCGCCACAGGCGGCCGTCCCAGTGACCGAATTCACCGAAAAATTCGCCAATCAGCGCAAAAATATTGCGCAGATAGTTTTTGTTTTCCTGGCCGCAGTGGTGACAGAAGTCACCTTGGAGCTGGGTTTTGCAGTTGGCGCAAAGCGCTGACGACTCGGTATCCCTGGTCGACATGGGTCTTTTCCTTGGGCGATATTGTGGCTGTTGTTATGGTTTACTTTTAGGTTTTAAGGCTTGCAGTAGCTGGTGGGTGGCCAAAGCGCGATGACTGATGCGGCTTTTCTCTGCCTTGCTCAGCTCCGCGGCGCTGCAGTCGTGGCCGGGAACATAAAACAGTGGGTCGTAGCCGAAGCCGCCGCTGCCTTGCGGTTGATCGAGGATATAACCCTCCCAACTGCCCTGGCAGAGCAAAGGCGTCGGATCTTCGGCGTGGCGCATAAAGGCCAATACGCAATGATAGCGGGCGCTGCGCCCTTGCGGCGGAATACCGGCGAGCTCGCGCAGTAATTTGGCATTGTTATCGGCGTCGCTGGCGTCAGGGCCGGCGTAGCGGGCCGAGTAAATGCCCGGTTGCCCCTGCAGGGCATCGACTTCCAGACCAGAGTCATCGGCAATGGCCGGCTGGCCGGTATGAGCACTGGCGTGTCGGGCTTTGAGGATGGCGTTTTCTACGAATGAGAGGCCAGTTTCCTCGGCGCTTTCCAGTTGATATTCACTCTGGGGCCTAACTCGAAAACCGCAATCAGCCAGCAGCTGTTGAAATTCCCTTAACTTGCCCTGATTGCCACTTGCGAGCACTAGTGTTTGCATTCAACGACTCACTTATCTCGTTATTCTTGAACGTAAAGTGTGCGCGAAAAAGTTATCTCAAAGGGGCCGGCATCGGTTTGGGGATCCACCGAAATCGTAAAGTTGTAAGTCTCTTCATTGGTGTGTTTTAACGACGCTATATAGTAAGTGGCGTCGCCCTCGGAAATTTCGGTGAAATTCAGAGTTTGGCGCTGCTGCATCAGGTTATTGGCAAAACCGCTGACCTCGGCGGGCAACCCCAGACTTGTGCTGGCTTCATCAGTTTTATTGATACTGACATTGACCAAAACCTGGTCGCGGGCGCGTACCAAATTGTAGGCCTGAGCTATCTCTGGCTGCAGAAAGGTGCTGTTGAAAACGCTGTAGTGCACCCGGTAGTTGCCGAAGCGCTCGCTGTAGTCTTGGGCATTGACGCTGTTGAGGGCGAACAAAGCTGCTAGCAGGGCGACATAGCCTAGTGATCTGAAAGAAAGCATATGCAAGGATCTCGCTATTGTCGGTGAATGAAAGCGGTTGTGGCCTTAAATAATAGCAGCTTCGGGAAAATCCTTCAGACAAAAAAAATGAGGCCTCGCGGCCCCATTTCTTAAAACAGTGTTTGTGCACTCTGTTTACTGCGGAGTGGAAGGTCCGGGCTGAGTGATGGCTACTACGGCTTGTTCGATGTCCGCGCGCAGCTCTTCGTCCTGGCCAGCGGCCTGGGCGATTTCCTGATAGTCAGAAATGGTCAAGCCGGCGTCTTCTACCGCTCCTGCCATTTTAGTCCGAGCTTCTTGCTGTAGCGCAGTGGCCTTTTCCGCCTCTTCCACATTCTGGAGTTTTTCGGTGTACTGCTGGTTGATGGTTTGCACGGCGACATAGGCATCGGCAAAGTTCTCAACGTCCTGATCGCTCACTTCGATTGCAGGTGCCTGCGCCGGTGCTTGAGCGGGCGCTTGACCCTGAGCGGTTGCGGTACCAGCTGCAAACAGCAGGCCTGCGGCAGCCAGAAGAGCCAGAACGGGATTGGTAGTTGAGTTACGCATAATTAAATCTCCAGAGCTTCAAAAAAGGCCCGACAGACCGGGCTATGAGAACACTTGGTTAGGAGCAATGGCTGTGCCAACTTCGAAAAAGCCCGAAAAGGCGCTTATTTGGGAGTACGGAGGCTGTGGCTTGCGAATAGTGACAAGATTTTAATGTGCGTAGTCGCCCATGTGCCAAAATGAACCACTTTTACGAGGGTGCTACTCGGCTTCGCCGTCCAGCCAGCGATACAGAGTGCGCCGCCCTATACCGAGAATTTCGGCGGCGCGGCGTTTGTTGCCACCGACTTGTTCGAGCACGTGGCGGATATAATCTCTTTCTACTTCCTCCAAGGGCGGCATTTGGCGGTTTTTCGTGGGAGGCTGCCAGTCACCGTCGCTGACCGGCGGCGCCGCGCTCGCGCCCGCTCGCACTCTCGGAGGAAGGTGTTCCGGGCCGATTCGGTGGTCGCTGCAAAAGGTCACCGCCCGCTCGATGATATTGGCCAGCTCGCGCACATTGCCCGGAAAGGGATAAGCCTTGAGCAGCGCCAGAGCCTCAGGGTCCAGACCGTCCAGAGGTTGACTGCGCCGTTTATTGAACTGACTGATCAGGTGGGCGATTAACTTTTCCAGATCTTCGCCTCTCTGGCGCAGGGGCGGAACTTCCAGAGTAAAAGTTTCCAGACGGTAGTAGAGATCCTCCCGGAAACGGCCCTCCGCGACCTCTTCGGTCAGGTCCCGGTTGGTGGCGCCGACTATGCGCACATCCAGCAATTGCTCAGTGTTGCTACCCACTGGCCGCACCCGGCCGTCCTGCAAAATACGCAGAAGGCTGGCCTGCATCTCCATGGGCATTTCACCAATTTCATCCAGCATCAGGGTGCCGCCGTGAGCCTCGGCAAAGAGCCCACGACGGGCCTTGGTGGCACCGGTGAAGGCGCCCGCGGCATGGCCGAACAGCTCGCTTTCCAGCAGGCTGGCACTGATGCCGCCGCAATTAATGGCCACGAAAGGCCCCTGACGGCGCTGACTTTCCTGATGCAGAGCGCGGGCGACCAGCTCCTTGCCCACGCCGCTTTCACCCACAACGAGCACTGGCCCTTCGGCAAGGGCGACCTGGCGAACTTCGGTAAACAGTTGGCGCATGGCGGTGCTGGCGCCGATCATGCCGTGGAATTCGCCTTGCTCCAGCAGGCGCCGGTAATAGCTCAGTTCGGTCTGCAGTTGCTGATGCTGCAGCACCCTCTGGACCGAGATTCCCAAGTGTTCGAGATCCAGTGGCTTGGTGAGAAAATCGTCGGCGCCGCGCTTGAGTGCATCCACCGCCTGATCGATAGTGCCGAAGGCGGTAATGACAATAAAGCTGGGCGCTATCGGCAGGGCTTTTACTTCTTTGAGCAGCTCCAGGCCATTGCCATCGGGCAGATGCAAGTCGCTGATCACCAGCTTCGGAACCTGGTCATCGAGCAGCGTGCGGGCACTGCGTAGGTCGCCCAAGCCTCGGCAGTCGTGGCCGGCCTCCTGCAGCTCCTCAAGCAATAGTTGGCGCAGATCGGGATCGTCCTCGATCACCAGAATATCGAAGGGTGTCTGGCTCTGATCGGTCACGGTGTGATTGCTCCCGGCTCGGGTTCAAAGGGCAGGCAGAGTTCGAATCGAGCCCCGCCCAAGCGGCCGGTTTGAATGTGAATTTCGCCTCCGTGTTCGGTCACCACGGCATTGACCACGGCCAACCCCAGCCCGGTGCCCACACCCACCGGCTTGGTGGTGACAAAGGGTTCCAACAGTTGGTGGCGTACTTGGTCGTCTATGCCGGGGCCGTTGTCTTCCACCCAGAGGCGCAACTGGCGGGCTTCTGAGCAATCCCAACCCAGCTCCACTGTGCCGCCGGGCGTGGCCTGAATGGCATTGCGCAGCAAATTGATCAGGGCCTGCTCCAGTCGCAATCTATCGCCAGTGAGTGTGGCGCAGTCGGTGTCGGAACGGGTTTCGATCTTGACCTGCTGGCGTTGGCGCTCGTCTTCTACCTGTTGCAGCGAGGCCTGGACCAATTCGGCCACCTTGATACAGCGCCGCTCGGGCTCGACCGGGCGGGCAAAGTCCATCAGCTGGCGAATTATCCGCTGCATGCGCTGCAGCTGCTGGCGAATGTCGTGCAAAGCAGGGGCCTGTTGCGCATCGGCCTGGCGGAGTGCGCGCTGGGCCTTGCCGTCGGCCACGGCCAGCGGCGAGCCCAGTTCGTGGGCTACGCCGGCCGCGAACCGGCCGATGGCGGCCAGTTTTTCCGCCTGGTGCAGCTGGTTTTTGAGTTGGTATTCCCGCTCCCGGCGCGCGTCTATTTCCTGCTTGGAGGCCAGAATGCTGTCGAGCATGCTGTTGATGCCATTGGCCAGAAAGCTGATTTCGCTGGGCCCCTTGGCTTTCAGGCGATGGTCCATATTGCCCCCGGCGATGCGCTCCATGCCTTTGCCCATGGCCTGAATATGGCGGCCGATAGCGCGTTGATAACCCACCCAGACAATCAACAGAACCAGTAGCGCGGAAACCGCCAGTACACTTAAAGCTCGGGTTCGAAAGGTGCGGATCTGCTCGACAAAGTCGCTGCCTTTGCGGGTGATCTGCAGCAGCCCATTAATACGCCCGCCGCTGTCGGTCAAGGGCATGAAGTAGGAAAACACCTGCTCGCCTTCGACTTCCTCAAAGCCGCCTTTCTCGCTGCCGCGCGAGGCCAGAGTGGCGGCCTCGATATCGCGTACCTGAGCCTCTCTAGGGCCGCGCGCCGAGATGCGCCGTCCTTCTTCGTCGTATACGTAAACACCGTAAACCCGGCCGATGGTGCCGGCCGAAGTAATGGTACGTCGCAGAATACTCTCGTCATTGTGTTCCAACGCGTAGCTGAGCGGCTGGCGGATGGCGCGCGCGATCAACTCGATATCTTCCTCGAGTCCCGCTTCGGCGGACTGCTCCAGCTGACGCAGGCTGAAGAAGCCGCTGATCACTATGATCAGCAGAAACGGCAGCAACACAAACACCAGCAGAGCGGTGCGGATATTGTAGAGGGAAAAAGGTCGTGAAAAGCCCATAACCACCTTGGCTGTTATTTACGACGCTTTATCCTAACATAGGGCTCAGGCCCGGCCACTTCAGCCGGGAATGGCTTTGCGCAAATGGTAGATGGCGGTTTCGCCAAACAGGTTGGGCGATAGGTCCTTAAACAGATTGGAGGATTTTTCGTTCACCACTTGCCGGTTCAAAACGGTGATGTTTTTTTCCCGGCACAGGGTTTCGAAATCGCGCACCGTGCAAAAGTGAATGTTGGGGGTGTCGTACCACTCGTAGGGCAGCAGGTCAGAAACCGGCATTCGGCCGCTGAGCGCCAAATGAAAACGGGCGCGCCAGTGACCGAAGTTCGGGAAGGTAACGACGCACTCCTTGCCCACCCGGAGCATCTCATCCAACACCAGGTGCGGGAAGTTCATGGTTTGCAGCGCCTGGGCCATAACCACGGTATCGAAGCTGTCGTCGGCAAAGTTACCCAGGCCCCGGTCCAGATCCTGCTCGATCACATTGAGGCCTTTTTCGATACAGGCATTAATTTGTTCGGTACCGATTTCCAGGCCGTAGCCGGTCACTTGTTTGCTGTCGCGCAAATGCGCCAGAAAGGTGCCGTCGCCGCAACCCAGATCCAGCACCCGGCTCCCCGGGGCGATCCAGTTTTGGGCTTCGCTCAGGTCAAGGCGCATGGTATGGCTGTTCACGCTTGCACCTCCCGGGCGACGCCCGCCATATAAAGCGAGAAGGCTCTCTGGTAGCGGGCGCTGGGCAGCAGAAAGGCATCGTGACCGTAGTCGGATTCGATCTCGGCGTAGGTGACTGGCTGGTTGGCGCCGATCAAAGCGTCCACCATTTCTCGCGACCGGCTGGCGGGGAAGCGCCAGTCGGTGCTGAACGACACCACAAAAAACTTGCAGCGGGCGTGCTTGAAAGCCGCCACCGGGTCGTCGTCGTATTCCCGCGCCAGGTCGAAGTAGTCCAGCGCCCGGGTGATCAGAATGTAGCTGTTGGCATCGAAGGTGTGGGCGAAATTATCGCCCTGGTAGCGCAGGTAACTCTCCACCTGAAACTCGACCGGGTCGTCGGTGCCGCGGGCGAAACTGCCCCGGCGCAGGTCGCGGCCAAATTTTTGCCCCATGACGTGGTCTGACAGATAGGTGATGTGGCCGATCATTCGCGCAACTGCCAGGCCGTCTTTGGGGCAAGTATCATGCTCAAGATAACGGCCCTCGTGAAATTTTGGGTCGGCCATGATCGCCTGACGGGCGGTCTCATTGAAGGCGATATTCTGCGCACTGAGCTTCATGGCCGAGGCGATCACCACCGCATAGCGCAGCCGTTCGGGATACTCCAAAGCCCAGCGCATGACCTGCATGCCGCCCAGGCTGCCGCCCACAATAGCGGCCCATTGCTCTATACCCAAAGCGGTGCCCAGGCGGGCCTGACTTTCGACCCAATCGCGCACCCGGATTTTGGGGAAGTCCGGCCCCCAGGGCTTGCCGGTCTCGGGGTTTAGGGTCTTGGGGCCGGTGGAGCCATCGCAGCCACCCAGGTTGTTGGGGCAGACCACAAAAAATTTGTCGGTATCGATGGGTTTGCCCGGCCCTATGTAATTGTCCCACCAGCCCGGCTTGCGATCCTCCATGCTGTGGTAGCCGGCGGCGTGATGATTGCCTGAGAGGGCATGGCAAATCAGAATCGCATTGGATTTGCTGGCATTGAGCTCGCCATAGGTCTCGTAGACCAGCTGATACTGATTCAAGGTCTTGCCGCAGGCCAGCGTCAGCGGCTCAGCAAATTCCATTACCTGGGGTTTCACCAGGCCTACTGAGTCGTCGGGTAGGGTTTCGGGCATGTTGGTCTCGGTTAGTGCGCCACCAGCTGGCCCCGCGATCGCTGGGGCTGACTCCGGGCCGGGTCACTGATTGGCGTTGCTCAAGGTTCGGGTCGATGCTCGGATCAGGCGCAAGTCTAAGGTTGCGGCTCCAATGCTGCAAGCATTTGCCCTTGATGGCCGAGCCCCCGAATCGAATATCGGGTTGCAAGAGGCTTAGCTGGCGGTTTGTGCACGACGCGCCAGCTCCAGGGAAAACACTTCGGCGCCTTTGCTGGTGGGCTCAACCGGCGCAGTGATTTCCAGATACAGCGGCTGCAGTTGTTCGAGCGCCAACTGCAACTGTTCGACGTTGGCGCGCAAGGAGTGCAATTGCTCGGTATAGCTTTGCTGCTGAGTGCGCATTCGGGTCAGGCGCAGCATATGGTGCTCGAGCATTTGCTTCTGGTATTGGTTGTGATGAAACAAAGGCGCCAAGGCCTGACTTAGCCAAGTTTCGACGGCCTGATTAAACTGCTCCCAGATCTCTCTGACTTCCTGCACCAAAGTGCCAATAAAGCGCTGAATCAATACCCCTTTGATACTGAGCAGATTGTTGAGTGAGGCGCGAAACTGATCGGCCTGACGGTGCAGTTGCTGCAGCTGGCGGCGCTCGGCAACCAGGCTGAGTTTGTGCTCGTCCAGGGCTGATTCCTGGTCGCGGTTGTGTTCCGGGCGCTGATAGATGGAGGTCAATACCTGATTGGCGCGTTCGATCTCCCGCTCCAGGTGCCCCATTTGAGTATCCAGCTGATCAAAGAAAGCGCCGATTGCGCGGCTTAGCCCCAGACTGGTCCAGCTTTGTGCCAGCTCGGCGCGGGTTTCGGCAATCGAGTGCTCCAAACGCCCCATGCTGATCGGCGCCATCAAGCCGGGGCGTTGTTTTTCCAGCAGCATTTGACTGGTGCGCAGCGACAGGGCCTGCTTGTGATAATGGCGATGGTTGCTGCGGATGGTTTCGCGCAGCTCTTGCAAAAGTTGGCTGTTGTCTTCTCGGTCGCCGGCGCGTACCAATGCCAGTTCTTGTTCAGACTCCGCCAGCCGGTGCTTGAGGCTGTTGTTGAGATCGACAATCATGGTCTGGCTATCGACCAGTAAGCGATGTTTTGCCAACTGCTGGCGGCTGCGCTCTATGCTCGCGGCCAGGGCCTGCTCGAGTTGGGCAAAACCGCTGCGCCGGAGTTGTTCCGGGCGCTGGTGTACCCGCCCGAGCAACGCCTGTTTCGCCGACAGAGGCAGCACCTGCTCGAGCGGTAGTTGCAGTTGTCTGGCGGTCAGCTGACGCAGCTCTTCGATAGCGGTTTCGGTCTGCTGCTCGGAGTGCAGATCATCCCAGAGGCTGTCGATTTTGTTCAGCAGTGCCAGCACCGCTGTGCCCCGGTTTTCGCTCAAGCTCTGAATATGGTTGCGCCATATGGCCATGTCGCTGGCGCTGACGCCACTGTCGGCGGCCAACACAAACACTATGGCTTGGGCCTGTGGCAGAATTTTGAGGGTCAGCTCCGGTTCGTTGCCGAGTGCGTTAAGGCCCGGAGTGTCGATGATCCTAAGGCCCTGGCGCAGAAGTGGGTGGTCTAAACTGATCATCGCATGGCGCCAGCGCGGTATGGCCACACGGCCCTCGGCATCCCGCTCGCCCAGTTCCTCGGTACTGAAGCCCAGCTGTTCTGCCTCCTCGGGCGCCACCCAGCGGCTGGCGGAAACCTGCTGCAAGGCTTGGCGCAGCTGCTCGGGATCTTCAGGGTCGAGGGGTAGGTTGACCCATTTTTGTGGAATGCGGCGAAAACTCTGCAAGCTGGCGGCGGCGCGGCGGGTTTCGATCGGTAGCAGGCGCACGCAGTTGCTGCGCTCGGCGTCGCAGTGAATTTCCGTGGGGCACATGGTGGTGCGACCGGGCTGGGAAGGCAGGATCCGCTGTTCGCCCGGGCCCGCCAGCAGAGCGTTGATAAGTTCGGTTTTGCCGCGGGAAAATTCGCCCACGCAGGCCAGGGTAAAGCCTTCGCCCTGCAGCAGTTTGCGCGCGCCCTGCAAACAGTCGCGCACCTCGCGGGTTACCAGACCGTGGTCTTGCACCCATTGGTCGAAGCGCTCCAGGCGCCGGTCGAGGTTTTGCTTCCAGTGCGCGTAGCTGCGCATCTGCCCCTGCAGTGCTTGAATGTCCATAAGCGGTTGAACCGTTTTCGGCCCTAGGACCGGTTTATTGTTGTTCGTTCAGTTTAAGGCTCAATGGATTAAAGCGCACAAATCATCATTCCGCCAGGTGATTTTGTGCTCAGCGGGCTATGGCGCCGATTAGCGGTAGCCTGCGCTCGATTTTGGGGAGGTCGAGGGGCGCGCTGGCCCTTTATCGCAGGGTTTCAAAAGCCTAGGACTAGGCCCATAGGCATGCCCACCGAGCGGCCCAGGGCCGGCACTAGGTACTGGTTGAGTACATGCAACACCATAAAAGCGAAAATGGGGGTGATATCGATGCCGCCCAAAGGCGGGATCAACTTGCGGAAGGGCGTCATAACCGGTTCGACCAGCTGGCGTATCAGCACCAGCGCAGGGTTATTGCTAAAGGGCGCCACCCAGCTGGCGACAATGGAAATAATCAGAGCCCAGAAGTAAATACTCAGCACCATCGACAACAAGCCAATGGCGGCCCAGGCGACGGCGCGCAAGGGATAGAGCATGCCATAGCCGGCCAGCACCAGCACCAGCTGGATCAACAGCCACTGCAGCACTAAAGCCAGTACCAGGGCAGCCACATCGACGCCAAAAAAGCCGGGAATGACCCGCCGCAAGGGCATCAGCAAAGGATTGGTGGCCTTGGCAATAAACTGGGAAATAGGGTTGTAATAGTCGGCCCTGACCAGCTGAAACAAAAAGCGCAACAGCACCAGCATCAGGTACAAGGATCCGAGGGTGCGAATAACATAGATGCCGATTTCGGCCATTGTGGACATGCAGTCTTCTCCGAGTAATTAATTCAGGCGGCGGCTGAGAAACGCTCGCAGGTTCAGTCGGTGCTCGCCAGCTCTTTCGCCAGACTAGCGGCGCGGTCGGCGCTGGCGCTCATGGCGCGCAGGAAAACTGCGCGCAGTTCATCCTGTTCAAAGGATTTTATTGCCGCCTCGGTAGTGCCACCAGGGGACATGACCCGGCGCCGCAACTCGGCTACCTCCACATCGCTCGAGCGCGCCAATTGGGCCGCCCCTAAAGCGGTTTGCAGCGTCAGGTCGGTCGCACAATCCCGCTCCAGGCCCAGCTCGACGCCGGCATCGATCATGGCCTCCATCACCAGGAAGAAATAGGCCGGCCCTGAGCCTGACACTGCGGTCACAGCTTCCAGTTGGCGTTCATCTTCCAGCCACTCGGCAATACCTACGGCGCTCATAATGACATGAGCGGCGGCTTTTTGCGCGCTGTCGGTTCGGGCGTTGGCGAACAGGCCGCTGGCTCCGGCGCGCACCAGGGAAGGGGTGTTGGGCATGCAGCGCACTA
>CAZKCY010000011.1:15327-17236 GCA_964551155.1 uncultured Marinimicrobium sp.
TCGCCAAATCCTCGCCCAACCAGCGGCTTAAGCTGGCGCAGTCGATTCCGGCGGCGATGGAGATGATTAAGGGCTTGTGGGCCAGCGCCGGGCGCAGGTCGCGCGCTACTTGCTGCATTTGCTGGGGCTTGACCGCCAACACCACCACTTCGGCGGTGCTGGCGAGCTCCTGGTTGGCGCCGGTATTGATGCCAAAATCGCGCGCCATTCGCTCTAGGGTCTCCGGGCTGCGAGCACTGGCGCTGATGGCCTCGGCGGGATAGCCTTGCTGAATCAGGCCTCCGATGATGCTGCGCGCCATATTGCCGGCGCCGATAAACGCGAGTTTTGCTTCGGACATAAAGAAGTTCCTGAAATTTTCTTGGTGTTTTGGGTCGCTGGTGGCTGGTGTGCTTGTCGTTATTGATTAGCTGACTAGGTGCGCGCCCCAAAAATATCGGTTCCGACCCGAACCAGAGTGGCACCTTCGGCGACTGCGGCTTCCAAATCGCCCGACATGCCCATGGACAGGGTATCCAGATCCAGGCAAAGCCCCAGCCCCTGCCCCTGCAGCTCTTCCATGGCTCGGCGCAAGCGGGCAAAGCTGGCGCGTTGCTGCTCAAAGGTGTCGCTCGGAGCGGGTATCGCCATTAGACCTCTAAGCCTTAGGCGCGGAAGCTCCGACACGGCTTGCGCCAGCGCCGGCAGCTGCTCGAGGCTGACGCCGGATTTGCTGGCTTCATCGTCGATATTTACTTGCAGACAGACTTGCAGAGGGGCTAGCTGCTCCGGTCGCTGCTCACTCAGGCGACGGGCGATTTTCTCCCGATCGATGCTGTGCACCCAGTGGAAGTTTTCGGCAATGGCACGAGTCTTATTGGATTGAATTGGTCCAATAAAATGCCACTCCAGGCCTTTCAGTTCTAACAGTTCGGCCTGTTTGTCCAAGGCCTCCTGCAGGTAATTTTCTCCAAAGCGGCGCTGCCCCCATTGCCAGGCCTCAGCTATAGCGCTGGCGGGCTGGGTTTTACTCACTGCCAGCAGTTCTACCTCTTCCGGCGCACGCCCGGCCGCCTGGGCAGCCGCGTGCAAACGGGCGGTGACTTTATCCAGCTTCTCGTTTATCTTCTGCATATCGAGTGTGTTTCGGTCGAGGCCGGTTAGTGGCCGAAGATTGAATGGCTCAGGCCTGCGGGCCAATACCCATAAGTAAAAATACCCATATAAGTATAAGGTAGCAGTATGGATATCACAGAACTCTTGGCTTTCAGTGCTAAACAGGGCGCGTCGGACTTGCACCTTTCCGCCGGCCTGCCTCCCATGATTCGCGTCGATGGCGACGTGCGGCGCATCAACCTGCCGCCCATGGAGCACAAGCAGGTGCATAGTTTGATCTACGAGATTATGAATGACAAGCAACGCAAGGACTTTGAAGAGTTTCTGGAAACCGAATTCTCCTTTGAAGTGCCGGGCGTAGCCCGCTTCCGGGTCAACGCCTTTAACCAGAACCGCGGCGCCGGTGCGGTGTTTCGAACCATTCCCTCCAAGGTGCTGACCATGGAAGAGTTGGGTATGGGCAATGTGTTTCGCGATATCTGCAGTGTGCCCCGCGGCCTGGTGTTGGTAACCGGCCCTACCGGCTCGGGTAAGTCCACCACTCTGGCGGCGATGATCGACTACATCAACGACAACAAATACGAGCATGTGCTCACCATCGAGGACCCGATCGAATTCGTGCACGAAAGCAAAAAATGCCTGGTCAACCAGCGCGAAGTGCATAGGGACACTCACGGCTTTGCCGAAGCTCTGCGCTCGGCGCTGCGGGAAGACCCGGACATTATTCTGGTGGGCGAGATGCGCGACCTGGAAACCATTCGCCTGGCGCTGACCGCGGCGGAAACCGGTCACTTGGTGTTCGGCACCCTGCACA
>CAZKCY010000012.1:0-17103 GCA_964551155.1 uncultured Marinimicrobium sp.
CTCGGCTACGTTTTTTTAATTTTGGCGATCTTAGTTATTCAGTCTTGCCGCGCTTAAGAAACCGCGTAATTCCCCACAACGACAATCCCCAGAGTGCCAGCGCCAGCGGTACCAACAAGGCGGTGATGAAGCCAAATAAATCCGGCGCCTTCATCATCGTGGTCATCAGCGAATCCTGATAATAAAAGAACCAGGGATGCTCAGGCGGGAAAGCGTAATCGTGCAGCCAGTAAAAAACCTTCAGCGGTCCAATGATGAACACCAAAGCGGTAATGCCGAGAATCAGAACACCGAAGCCCGCCAATAACTTACGCGCAGAAGGCATTGCCAGGCGCCGCTTATAGGCATAGACCAAAAGGCTTCCGGCGATGAGAAAACCGCCAAATCCCGCCCGGTAAAAATGCTGCACCAGGCGCGCCACGTCTTGAAGATGCACCACCTCCGGCTTGCGCATCAGCGGTTCCTGTTCACCATTCGGCAGGGTATAACTGATTGACGCCAGGCCTTCACCACCGGCTTGGATCGCCTCGGTTATCTTGCCAAATAAGCGTTTGTGTTCATCGGGCGAGGTCTTTTCAAAATGGTCCTTGTAATTGTTTTGGGGCCCGAAAGTCTGGATGTGCTCGTCGATATCCAGTAGTTCATAGCCCAGAGGATATGCAAAATCCACTTGCGCCAGCAGATGCCAGGCCAGCAAGCAGGCAGCGAGAAAATGGCCGAGCAACAGTAGTGGCCAGAGCAAGTAGCGATCAAGTAATCGGCGCATTCAAAAGATCCAATCTAGCTTCTTGGAAATGATGCCATTCTGACTTTCGAGTTGAAAGCGTAGTTGGCAGGCTCGATGTTCAGATCTCAGTTGGCGGTTTTCAAGGTTTGTTCCGGGCGATAGGAGAACTGAGCCAGAAACACCGCTATCAGCAGACCGATACCTGAGGCGCCAAATAGAGTAGTCACACTCAGCCCCCGATCAATCAAAACCCCAAACAGGAATGGCGATATGGAAGTGGAGATGAACATCAGCGAACTCATCAGCGAGCGACTCGAGCCCAGTTTGGCGGTGCCGTCAACTTCCCCCCAGAGAGCGCCTCCTACCGGGCCCCCGAAACCTATGGTTATCGCCAGCAGCATCATGAAGAAGGGCGCCAACCAGAGGCCTTCGACAAATGCGAGTAGAAACAAAGCGACGATCAGCGGAAGCAGCATGACTCTGAGCAGCGATTGAGCGCTGAAGCGATCAATCAGCAGGCCGGCGACCAGGGAAGCAATCCAATGCATTACGCCATAGGCAATGAACGAGGTGGCCAACCAGGCCGGAGTCCAGTCTTTTTGGGCGATGATAAATCCCTGATGAATGAAGATAGCGGTGATCATAAAGGGGCCGGCGAGTACCGTGGGTAATACCAGCCAGAAGCGACGATCGCGCAACATTTCCCTGCGGCCGGCGCTTCTGGCCAGAATTTGCGCCGAGGCGGTTACCGGTCGGGCATTGGTATCCATCGGAGCGCGGCGCAGCAACCACTGAATCAGAGGCAGATAGACGGCCAGGGTAAGCAGGCACAGAATCAGCCAGCTTTGGCGCCAACCGACCGCCGCGATAAGGGCCACGGCAAGGATCGGCAAAATGATTTCACCCAAGGGCACACCGCTGGCAGAAACGCTCAAAGCTTTACCGCGATCGTTGTCAAAATAGCGCGCCATGGTTGTTTGAGCGGTATGAGGCAGCAGGCCTTGGCCGCAGAGACGCACCAGAAACAGGCCCAGCAACAGCAGTAGCGGGTGGAAGGCTAGCGACAGCACCAAAGTTGCCAACGCCATGCCCAGTGCTGCAGCCGTGGCAAAGTGGCGCAATGGAAAGCGGTCGATCAGACCGCCAAAGGCCAATATCAGCAGGCCGCTGCCGAGAGTAGCCAGAGAATACAGCGAACCGTAACGGCCTGCAGACATTCCCATGGACTCCTGAATGGGGGTGCCGTACCAACTGATAAAAAACGATTGACCGAAGTTGCCCCAGAAAATGCTGACAAAGCCAAACGCCAGCAAGGGCCAGGATTGGGCGATAAAACGGAAATACTGCCGCAAGGGAGAACCTGTATCGGATATGACTGACGAACCGGAAAAAGCGGAACCGAAAACCGGTTGCGCTCAGGGGGGAGTATTGTAGCGAAAAATCGCCGTGCTATAAATGCAGGCCAGGACTTTTCGAGTACCGGGGCAGGCTTTGGCGATCTTCCCTCAGGAGACGTCGTGAATACCTCCCTGTAGACTCGAGCACCGGGACGCCGGACCGAGCCTCCCAGCAGAGCACGCTCCTGAAGAAAGCTCCCCAAACCCTACTGGCCCTGCGGCACGTCGTAGCGGAGACCAAATTTCGAATTGTAGGGTGGGCACCGCCCACCGTTTCTTGCAGGCTTCCGCAGTTTTAGCTTTTTGGCTCCGAATAACCCGATGATTGCCCATAGTTCGCATTGACGGGTAGGTGTGCCAGGAAGAAAAGAAAACTAAAGTAATAATCGAGTAAGAGCGCCTTCGTAAATCCGAGTCAACCGATTCAAGTCTTCTGCCAAAACACACTCGTCCACTTTGTGGATAGTGGCATTGATGGGGCCTAGCTCAACCACCTGAGCACCAGTAGGGGCGATAAAACGCCCGTCCGAGGTCCCGCCGGCGGTGGAGAGTATAGGCGCCTTGCCGGTTTCGGCAGTCACGGCTTCTACCACTGCGTCAACCAAGTCGCCTTCGGCGGTTAGAAAAGGCTGGCCGCTCAGTTTCCAGTCCAGCTCATAGTTCAAGTCATGCCGATCGAGAATTGTTTCGGTCTGCTCGCGCAGTTCCCTGTCGGTGACTTCGGTGGAGAAGCGAAAATTGAACACCACTTCCACTTCCCCGGGGATAACATTGTTGGCCCCGGTGCCGCCAATGATATTCGAGACTTGAAAACTGGTGGCCGGAAAAAACCGGTTGCCCTGGTCCCATTCGGCGGCCGTTAACTCCGCCAGCGCAGGCGCTAATTTGTGAATGGGGTTGTCCGCCAGGTGCGGGTAAGCCACATGGCCCTGAATACCCTTGACTTTTAGGATGCCGCCGAGGGAACCGCGCCGACCGTTTTTAATCACATCGCCCAGACGCTCGGTGCTCGAGGGTTCGCCTACAATGCACCAGTCGATTTTGATCTGAAGTTCTTCCAGCCACTCGACCACCTTTACCGTACCGTTGACCGAAGGGCCTTCCTCGTCGCTGGTTATCAGAAAACCGATCCGGCCTTTGTGGTTGGGATTTTGGGCGACGAAATTCTCGCAAGCCACCAGCATGGCGGCGAGCGAGCCCTTCATGTCGGCCGCGCCCCGGCCATAGAGCATGCCATTCTTTATGACCGGCTCAAACGGCGGATGTTGCCACTGGTTTTCCGGACCGGTGGGTACCACATCGGTGTGCCCGGCAAAAACCAGCAAGGGTCCCTCGGTGCCGCGACTGGCCCAGAAATTATCCACCTCGCCAAAACGCAGTCGCTCGACATCGAAACCTATAGCCTCCAGACGACTTATCATTAATTCCTGGCAGTCGGCATCGGTGGGAGTAACTGAACGGCGGCTGATTAGGTCAGTGGCCAATTCTAGGGTAGGACTGAGAGACATTTTGATTGCTCGGCTAAGCTCAATTTTCAGGATTAGCTTCCACCCTCTGCCGAGGGCGGAAGCTGCGTGATGAATCAGTCGTTGGCGTGCAGCGCTTCGTTCAACTGAACCGAGGTTTTATTGGTCACGCATTCGACTCGTCCGGTCAGTGAGTTGCGCCGGAACAGCAGTCCCGACTGGTTGGCCAGTTCGCGTGCCTTGACGGTCTTTACGACTTCGCCTTTCTCATCCAGCAGTGCGACTTTGGTGCCTGAGGTGATATAGAGCCCCGATTCGATGGTGCACCGATCACCCAGCGGAATACCGGTACCGGCATTGGCGCCCAGCAGGCATTCCTTGCCGATTGAAATTACGATATTGCCGCCGCCGGAAAGAGTGCCCATGGTGGAGCTGCCGCCGCCGAGGTCCGAGCCGGCTTCGACGAAGACACCGGCCGAAATACGGCCTTCGATCATGCCGGGACCGGCGGTGCCAGCGTTAAAGTTGACGAAGCCTTCGTGCATGATGGTGGTGCCTTCGCCCAGGTAAGCGCCCAGGCGCACCCGAGCGGTGTGGGCGATGCGCACACCGGCTGGCACTACATAATTGGTCATCTTGGGAAATTTATCGACGCAGGCCACTTCCAGCAGCTCGCCGCTCAAACGCGCCTGGAGTTGACGTTCGGGCAGCTCTTCCAGATCTATGGCGCCCTGATTGGTCCAGGCGACATTGCGCAGTACGCCAAAGGCGCCGCTCAGATCGGTGCCGTGCGGTTTTACCAGGCGATGGGAGATTAAATGCAGCTTCAAATAGGCTTCGGGCACCGAAGTGGGGGCAACATCTTTTTCCAGCAAAGTGGCGACCAGAGGTCGCTTGCTGCGGATAAAAGCGCGGGCGATGTCTGCCTGTTCATAGTTGCCGGCTGCGTCCAGGGCTTCGGCAAGAGGCTGGAGCTGGTCCTGGCTCAATTCCAGAGCGGTGCTGCCGCCTTGATAATCAAGACTTTTGGCAACAGCTTCGGCGATAGCGGCATCCGGGTTCAACAGAGGCTTGGGGTAGAAGACTTCCAGCCATTCGCTTTTCTGGTTTTGGGTGCCGACGCCGAGGCCGAGACTGTAAAGAGTGGTCATGCGTTAGTTCCTTCGTTTGGTGCGGAGTGCATTTAAAACGGATATCAAGAGGTGTTTTATTTGAGCGCTTCGGTATAGCTAGATTCGGAAAACCCCATTAGCCGCTGGGCGCCGGTATCGAGCAACGGGCGTTTGATTAACGTGGGCTGGGACAGAATAAGTTCCAATGCCGTAGCTAGCGAGAGTGTCTCGCGGGTTTGTTGGTCCAGGGCTTTCCAGCTGGTGCTGCGTTTGTTGATCAGCTCCAGGCCAAGCTCATCTAACCAGGTTTGTACCTGCTCGGCCTCGAGGCCATCGGCGCGAAAGTCGTGAAACTGGTGGTCAACACCTTGCTTGGTAAGCCAGGCTCGTGCCTTCTTTACGCTGTCGCAATTCTTAATGCCGTACAGAGTTATGCGGTTCATGGGCAAAGATTCGGATTCGGGTTGGCAAAGCCCGCCAGCATATCAAAAATGCGGCGCGCGCGCAGTTCGGGCTTAGGAAAGCGCCTTGCCCACCAGCGTTTGCAGATGAGAGGGTAGTTTCAATTTCAAGGCGGCCGCATGGCCTTCGGGCGACATCTTGCGCCAGGTTTTCTGAATTATGTCGATCAGTTTCGGCTCCGGATGCTTGCGGGCAAAGTCTTCCAGGTAGTGTTGCAAAAACACCAGGCAGATGACGTCTTCCAGGGTTTGCACGTCCGGATCGCGCTTGAGATTGCGCTTGCTCAACATGCTCTGAACCCGCTCGATAGTCTCCTGATCATAACCTTGTTCGGCCATGATCTCGCTGGCCACTTGGCCGTGATAGACACCCAGCTGGGTGCGCCACTTTTTATAGCCGGGTCGGTCCATGGGGTATTGATTGCGGGGAATCTCCCAGCGCTTTATATGTTGGGCGCGGGCGGCCAACTGCAGCGCTTCCGAAGCTTGAGGGGAGAATTCCGCCAGAGTTTGGCTCATGCGTTGCCCATAAACCAGCTCTTTGGGTTGATCTTCGCCATCGACAGTTTCGATATTGGGATCAGCTCGATTGGCCTGGTCGAAGGCCTCGAGCGTGGCTTGCAGGCGGGTGGACATAGGTATATTCCGTTAATCGCTGATTTCAGATAGCTCTCTCAAGCGGGCGAGGTCGGTAATGCGAACTTCTTTTTTGTCGATCTGGACTATGTTATGGCTCTGCATACGACTGATAACTCGACTAATGGTCTCAATGGTCAAGCCGAGAAAGTTGCCGATGTCGGTGCGCGACATGGGCAGACGAAAGGCGTTGGCGGACAACTGGCGCTGCTGATTGCGGCGCGAAAGGCTCAACAAAAGTGCGGCCAGACGTTGCTCGGCGCTGCTTTTGCTAAGCAGAGTAACCAGCTGTTGCTCCTGAGTGATCTCCCGGCTTAAAAGCTGGAACAAATTGCGTTGCAGCGAGGGCAGCTGAAGGCTGAGCTCCTCAATGCGCGCAAAAGGAATTTCGCAAATGGAGGAAGTTTCCAGGGCGCTGGCTGAATTGGAGTAACGGTTGTAGCCAATGCCTTCCATACCGACGACTTCACCGGGCAAATAAAAGCCGGTGATGTGCTCCTCGCCTTTCTCGCTCAGGGTAACGGTTTTAACGGCGCCGGATCTGACTGCATAAAGTGCCTTGAACTCATCGTTAGCCCGATAAAGGAGCTCCCCGCGCTGCAAAGGCTTGCTGCGCTGGATAATGCGATCGAGCCTGTCAATGTCTTCCATATGAAGGCTGAGAGGCAGGCAGAGGTTGCTCAGTCGGCAACTACCGCATGAGATATGGGCGTCGTGCGCGCAGGCTGTGCTGATGGCACTGATTCGGATCATAGCGGGTTCCGGGGGTGAAGCTGTACAGTAATTGTTGCAGCTTTGACGCGGGGCGTAAAGGTGCTTTGATGGCCCTCGGGGCCGGATCGGCAAAGTACTTTACTTGGGCGCAAACAGGGGTATATAGTAAATCTGCTGGCCAAAAAAGCAGCATTATTTATGGTAAGTATGCAGTAATACGGACGCTTAGCAGTATCGTTGTACTAAGTGGTTTTTAGGGCCCCTGATCGGGTTCAAACGCAATACCAACGCAAAATTAAGTTCCAGTATATCTGTCGACGGGCTCGCCTGTTGGTCTTCATAAGTAAGCAAGGGAGCTTTCTCCGGTAATTTGGAAGCTCAAGCCAGCGAACGCCAAATTGGCATTTTTAATCTGTCACCAAGCGAAGAGCTAGGAGTTTGCTATGTCCAGAAGTACTGGAACTGTTAAGTGGTTTAACGAAGCCAAAGGTTTTGGCTTTATCGAGGCTGAAGGCGGTCAGGACGTATTTGTCCACTACAGCGCTATTTCCGGGTCGGGTTTCAAGACCTTGGCCGAAGGTCAGCGGGTTGAATTCGACGTTAAACCGGGTCAAAAAGGACCTCAGGCTGAGAACGTGGTTCCCGTCTAAGGGGTCCGATTCTAAGTCAGTTCGGCCAGCAGTAACCGTTGGTCGTCAAAAAGCCGCGCTCTGAGCGCGGCTTTTTTATGTCCAGGGATGGACGGGCCGAAAGACTGCGTCCTTGCGTTTTCGGCACTACCGCCATCCCTGGCGGGCGTATGAGGCGGGCGTATGAGGCGGTGCGAGATTGAGTTAATCTTTTTCTTGAGTCAATTTGAGCAAAAACATTTTCGGCCAGTTTTTCCCGGTAACCCAAAGTGCCTGGCGCTCGCTATCCCAGGCGATACCGTTGAGAACGCTTTGAATGCCGGGCGGTGCAAATTCGTCCACTAGGGCACCGAGGTCGATATAGCCCGTGACGGCGCCGGTTTCCGGATCAATTTCCACCAGACGATCGCGGTGCCAGATGTTGGCCCAGATCCGGCCTTGAACATATTCCAGCTCATTCAGATGAGTGACTGGCTTACCTTGATCGTGAACTTTCAGGCTACTCAGCAGTGCGAAGTCTTTGGGGTGATGAAAGAACAGTGTGTCGGAGCCGTCACTTCGAATCAGCTGCCGGCCATTGTCGGTTAAGCCCCAACCCTCTCCGGTATACTGGTGGCGGGAGAGCGGCTCGAAGTTTTCCCGGTTGAACACCATTAAGGTGTTTTCACGCCAGGTGAGTAGATAAAGTTTGCCATCCAGCTCGGTCAGGCCTTCGGCAAAATACTGGGCCGGCAGAGCCTTTTCCTGGAGGAATTGATCTGCTGCCGATTCTTGCTGATAGCTGACCAAGCGCGACTGGCCATAGCGGCCACCGCTTTCATAGAAAGTGTCGCCGCGCAACAGCAGGCCCTGGGTGAAGAGCTGTTTGGCGTGCGCCCGCTCCGCAATAATGCGATAGTGATACTCCATTGGTGCCTGCGCCAAAGCGCAGTCTGCAAGTATCAGGGCGACGAATGCCAGCCAGAATTTAAAGTGATGGATCAGATACACGGGCTTCCCAACTAATTGGCGGTTAAGCGAGGCTCCATAGTAGTTAACAGAGGCGAATTAATGAAGCGTTGGCAATCTTTTGTTGGTTTGACTTTGCTGGGCGGCCTAATGGTGGCCCTGCCGATTGCGATTTTTATTTTGGTTTTGCAATGGCTTTTGGGGCTAGTAGCGGGCGCTATAGACCCAATAAGCGACTGGTTGGCGACTTGGTTCCCCTTGGGAGGCTGGATTGCCGATCTGATGGGAATAATCCTAGTGCTGACGGTCTTTTTCCTGATCGGTCTACTGGTAAAAACCAGTATTGGTCGCTGGCTGCACAGTTGGCTTGACCAATGGTTGGCCCGGTTTGCGCCTGGCTATAGCACCATTCGGGAAGTGGTTACTCAGTTTGTCGGAGGCGACGGAAACACCTCTTTGTTGAAAGGCCAGGTCTGCCGCGCCTATATCATGGGCCGCAGCAGCCCGGTTTCGGTCACCGCCATAGTTACCGCTCGCCACGACAATGGCGATTGCACCATTTATGTACCCACCGCGCCTATACCAAGCTCAGGTTTTGTCTACCATTTGGGCGAGGACTGTATTGAGCTTTTGCCCCACATCAGTGTCGAGGCAGCTATGCGCACCGTTATTTCTTGTGGCAGCGGCTCGCAGATTATCAGTGCGCCCACGGACTCGGGAATGGAAGCCGACGACTTGCTGCAGGCTGAATCGGCCAATCCTTCAGCCCCTGGTCGAGAGTAGCGAACGCGCGAAAACCCGCCTGGGTTCGCTATTTTATGGCTTGCTGCTTTGATGTGGGTGTCGGCGAAGCTTCGCCGCGCTCTCGTCCTTCGCGACTTGACACATAATCCAGCGCGCTGGCGACTGCTTGGCTTACTTTCTGTTCCACCTCGGCTATTTCCTGAGGCGACATGAAAAACGTCATGTCGACGTCATGGCGAATGTAGCGCGGCGGCAGGTGATTGAGAGCGACGCAGGCCACGTCGGCAAAAAAATCTCTGTCACCCGAGCTGGCTCTTTCGCTGACATCGAGAATTTCTTGAAGCACCAGCCGTTCATAATAATTGTGCACCGAATCGAGATCCGAATTGGTGTCTAGATTGGGGAAGCCTGGATGGGGCAGCATAATAATCCTCGCATAAGGTCATCGGTACAGCGGTCCCGATTGGACGCCGGGGCTCGCTCAGAGCTTTCAAGGAGTATAGCCGGTCGCGATTTTTGTTGCCTGACTGGGGTCAAACTTTCGAACGAATCAAATCTCGAATGAGAAACCGGGCCGGGTTCAATGCTCGCGCCAGATCTCGGCTCACAGGTAGAGGTTCGCCGGCAATCTGGGCCGCCAGCAGCTGGGCGCTAAGAGGCGTATACGCCAGGCCGCGCGAGCCGTGCCCAAGATTGACGTAGAGCCCTGGCCAGTAAGCGCCGGCAAGGGGAATCTGGGCCTGGGCGTCTTTGCGCAGGAACGCATAATCAGTCAAAAATTGTTCTTGCTGAGGTACGGGGCCCACCAGAGGCAGGTAGTCCCGGGTGGCGCAGCGAAAAGCCACCCGTCCCGTCAGAGCCGGTGGCGTCAGCGGTTTGAATAAAGCCGCCACCGCCGGCCCCTGTTGCTGAAGTTTGTCCAGATTGTCCTGGTGGTCTTTAAGGCGCGGTTCGGTGCGGGAATCCTTTAAATTGAAGCTGGCGCCGAGACAGTGCCAGCCCCTATGTGCAGGAGCCAGATAACCTTCGGCGCACAAACCGGTGCGCAAACACTCGCTGGCGCTGTTGGCGGCCAGATAGGTGATCTGACCGCGGATTGCCTTGATTGGCAGGTTCCGGCTGGGTTCAAAACGCTGGGCGTCGCGCGCGTTGGCGATCACCGCCAAGGGCGCGCGTGCGAGTTCTCGCCCTTGCTTGTCCAGGGCTAGCCACTGGTCGTCGAGGTATTCAAGTTGATCGACTTCGGCGCCGGTGCGCAGCTCAATGTTCCGGTGCTCCAATAGCGCTCGACAAAGGGCGCGCGGATCCAGCCAGCCGGCTTTGGGAAAGTAAAGGCCGGAATGGGGCAGTGGTACGCCGGCAATGTCGCTGGCCTGCCCAGCTTCGACAAAGCGCACCAGCTCTTTGGCGTTCGCAAAACGCTCTTTGAGTTGCTGTTGAGCGGCTTGTTCGGCTTCGTCATAGGCCAGCTGTAAAACGCCACAGGCGCTGCCGAACTCGGCACTGGCGCGCCAGAATGGCCGGTAGTGGTTCTGGGCGTAAATCAGGCTCGCCAGGTTGAACGCCGCCAGAGCTGAGTTTTGATGGGAAAGCTTGGCGTACAGCAAGCCCTGGGGGTTGCCGGAGGCTTCGTCGGCGATTTGGGGATGGCGCTCCAGCAGCGTGACCGGGTAACCGCGCTCGGCCAGGGCGCGCGCGCTGTGGCAACCGGCGAGGCCGCCGCCAATGATCAGCACCCGCTGTTGGCCTGGCTTTGGCGGATTTCGAGTAAGATCCCAAGGCAGAGGGGCACGACTGTGCTTTCTTCGCCAGGACGCGGGATCTTCTTTGGGCACATCAGTCGCTGGTCGATAGCGGGCGCAAACCATCTGTCGCTTGGTGCCAAAGCCGGCCGGCCTGCTAACCTCGAACCCGGCCGTTGCTAGGCGCTGGCGCACCATGCCCGCGGCGCTGAAGGTGGCCAGAGTGGTGCCCGCGTGGCTCAGTTTGCCGATCTGTTCAAACAGTTCCTGGCTCCACATCTGCGGGTTTTTGGCGGGCGAAAAGCCATCCAGAAACCAAGCGTCGATTTTCGCCCCCCGATCGGCAAAGAGGGGATGCTCGCTGGCCTTAAGTTGCGCCAGACCAGTGGCGGCGTCGTCAAAAATAAGCGTCAAATGGACACTCCCCTGATCGAATACGAGGCGATGTACTCCGGTTTCAAGCAAAGGTGGATAAGCTTCAATCAGTGCTTCCGACAAGGGAGCCAGTTCGGGCCAGAGGGCCAGTAGGCGAGCAAGGTCTTCGCGCTTGAGAGGGTGTTTTTCCAGGCTGACGAAATGCAGGCGGGCGCCGCTTGGGGCCGAGGCGCGCCAGAGCTGCCAGGTGACAAGGAAATTCAGGCCCGAGCCAAAGCCGGTTTCACCCACGCAAAGGCAAGGGTTGTCACTGCCGGCGAGGGCGGCAAAACGTTCGGCCAATCGGTTGTGTTGAAGAAAGATGTAGCGGCTTTGATCGACTCCATCGGTGCGAAGAAAATAGATATCGTCGAAGTTTTTGGAGCTGGGGTTCCCTGCCGGGCTCCAAACCAGCTCGGCTGGTTGAACACCTGGGCGGTTTTGAGTCACAAACCAAACTCCCGCTCCAGTTGCTGACACCAGCGCTGAATGCGCTCCTCGGTCAAGTCGAATTCATTTTCATCATCTAAGGCCAGCCCCACAAATTGGCTGCCGTCGCTGGTAAGGGCTTTGGACTGCTCGAATTCGTAGCCCTCGAGTGGCCAATAACCGCAAGCTATGGCTCCGCGGGCCAGCAGCTTGCTGTGCAGATAGCCCATGGCATCCAAAAACCATTCCGGGTAACCGATCTGGTCCCCAAGCCCATAGAGCGCGACTTTTTTGCCGCTAAAGTCGACCTCGTCGATCTCTTCCCAGATTTCTTCCCAGTCTTCCTGGAGCTCGCCATAATCCCAGGTTGGAATGCCCATGATCAAATAGTCGTAAAACTGGGCGGTGATGATGGGCGTCTCGCTGACATTGAAAATATCCACCCTTCGTTCGCCCAATTGAGCGCGGATTTTTTCTCCGGCCATCTCGGTGTAACAAGTGGAACTGCCGTAAAACAGGCCTATAGGCGCGCGACTCATAGCAGTTTGGCCCATTGTTTGGTCCAGGCTCGGGCTATGGGCTGGGGTTCATCACCGCTGCTGGCATCGAGCAGCAGAGCTTCGCCCAAGCGCTGAGCACCGAGATCGGCTAGGGTTTCATCCAGTTGCTGTCCTGCGTCGCCAAAGGTCATGTAACTGCTGTCGCCCAGATTGATCAATCCATAACGCTGGCCCGCGATGGCGGGATATTCAGTGACAAGCTGTCGATATAAAGGTTGAAGATTGCCCGGAAGATCGCCGGCGCCGGTATTGGAGGTGCAGAACAGCAAAATCTCATCCGGGTCGCGCAGCAGGTCAGCGGCTGTGGGCTGGTCGTTAATGCTTGGTTCATGCCCCGCTGCAGCCAGCTCTTCGGCGACCTCATGGGCAATTTCTTCGGCGGTCCCGGTAACACTGCCTACCAGAATCTGTATCTTGCTCATAGTGGTGCGGCCTTACTTGAAAAAGCGCTCATGATAGCAGAGCGTGCGCATGTTTCTCAGCTCAGCTGAGCGGCGAGGGTGCCCCCGCTGCAGAAAGCCTCGCTTAGAGCTCTGCGCCGGAATAGTCCAGTTGTCGCCAGGCTTCGTAAACTACCACCGAGACCGCATTGGAGAGGTTCATACTGCGGCTGCCCGGGCGCATAGGGATTCGCACTAGTTGCTCTGGCGGGACAGCGTTGCGTATTTTCTCGGGCAGCCCGCGACTCTCGGGACCGAACAACAGGTAATCATCAGTGCCAAACTGCACTTGGCTGGGAGCGGTTTTGCCCTTGGTGCTAAGGGCAAAGATACGCCTGGGCTGGCAGCTTTGGAGAAACTCGTCCCAGCCCGAATACAGCTTCAGATTTTGCCATTCGCCGTAGTCCAGTCCGGCCCGGCGCAAACGCTTGTCGTCCAGCGCAAACCCGAGCGGCTCGATCAGGTGCAACTGGCAACCGGTATTGGCGGCCAGGCGAATGATGTTGCCGGTATTGGGCGGAATTTCGGGCTCAAATAATACGATATGAAACATTTTGAATGGGTTGCTACTGACAGAGGCTTAAGCTGGCTTTTTTGCAGCCGATTACCCATATAATGTCAGGTTATGAAGGGGCTGGCCATATCTGAAAGGAAGTGGCATAGTGCGGTACTAGCGTTTAATCCGATGATATTAGCGACATTTCTGGTGAACCTCGGACAAATCAGGGTTAGCGAAGCCTGCCCGAGGGCAATTTTCTGTGGGGAAAACCCAAAAAAATAGACAATAAGCCTAGGGTGGCACTCTGTTGAGTTTATTTCGCGCAAGCTCGAAGCAAAAAGAGATCGTCGGCGTTCAATTCAATGCCGAGGGGATAGCTTTTGCTCATTTAGTACCGGGGCCAATCCCGCGTTTGCGCCGCTGCGAGTTTATCCCCGCCACTGAGCAGTCGAGCCCCGAGGCTTTGTTGAAAGAGCGCTTGGACCGGCTAGGGCTGCAGGGACGGTTGTGTAACCTGGTATTGGCTCCAGAAGATTACAGCCTTTTGCTGGTGGAGGCGCCCAACGTTCCCCAAACTGAGTTGCGCGAGGCGCTGCGCTGGCGGATCAGGGATTTGATCGACTTTCCGGTGACCGAGGCGGTACTCGATGCCTTTCTGGTGCCCGAAGACAAAGCTCGGGGCGCCAAGCGCATGGCCTATGTCGCGGTGGCGCATCGAAAGACCATCACCCAGGCGGTCGAGCGAATTGAAGCTGTTAAGCTCAGCTTGTCCGCGATCGATATTCCCGAGTTGGCGCTTAGGAATCTTGTTGAGGTCTGCTGCGATACCGAGCGCGGTGCAGCTTTGGTCAAGTTGGTGCCGGGACGGGGGAGCTTGCAGATTATTCGCGGTGGCGATTTGTTCCTGGCGCGCCAGTTCAGCTTGCCTTATCAGGGCGGTTTGTTGGAAGACCTGCCTGCCGATGCCCTGGTGCTAGAGCTGCAACGCTCGCTGGATTACTTCGAACGGCAGATGCGGCAGCCACCTCCGGGCCAAGTCTATTTGGCGGGTGAAAACGTATCCGCTGACAAGCTCTCCGAAGAAATCACCAAAGCTCTGCCGAACGCCTTAAGCCTACTTCAATTGTCTCCCGCCATCGAAATCGATGCCGAGGTGCCGGAACACACCTTGTCTCTTTGTCTGGATGCCGTAGGTGCTGCTTTGCGTTCACAGATGGGAGGGCAGAGCTAATATGCAACAGATCAACCTCTATCTGCCGGAATTTCGACCCAACCGTAAGCCTGTGCGCGCTGAGCACATGGTCTGGGCGATCGGTGCCTTATTGCTGCTGTTGGTTCTCTGGTCGTTTTGGAGCGCTCGGCAAACCCAGGATTTGGCCGAGCAAGTGGCTGAAGAGCAGCGTCAATTGGAGCAGCTGCAGCAACAGGTGCAGGAATTGACCGCTCGGCAACCGCGCCGGCAGGGCCCCGATTTGGAAACCGAAATCGAGCGTTTGCAGAGTGAGATTCAACGCCGGGAAAACATTCGATTGCTGATTACCCAGCAGAACCTGGGCAATGCCGACGGCTTTTCGGCTCAGCTGCAAGCTCTCGCTCGCCAATCCATGGCGGAACTGGCTTTGCAGCATTTTTCCCTGCAGCAGGGCGGCAGTTATGTCGAGCTGAGTGGCCGGGTGCGTCAAGCCGAGCGAGTCCCGGAATATCTTCAGCGCCTGCGACTTGAGCCCAGTTTTACTCGGGTTGGCTTTGGCGTTATGGATGTAGAGCGTGATGAATCTTCCGACCCTGGGCTCAAATTCAGCTTGAGCAAAGCCGCTGCTAAGGGAGCCGAGCCCAATGCGCGATAAGTTGCAGCAGCTGAGCGAAAAGATTGACAGTTATTCGCTGCGCGAGCGGGTGTTGCTGTTGTTTTGCGCACTGGCGATTTTGGTGGGCATTTGGCAATTGGCAATTGAATTGCCGCAAGAGCAAAAGCGAGCTCAGTTGGAGGAGAGGCTTAGCAAAATTAATTCCGACCAGAGGGCTCTGGCGGCCCAAGTGGAAGCTTTGACTAGCGCTTATGCCAGTGATAGCCAGAAGGAATTGCGTGCGGAGCGCGATGCGCTGCAGCTGGAGCTCGAAGTACTGGATACTGAGCTTTCGGAACTGTCGCATGGTCTTGTGAGTGCCGAGCAGCTACCGCAAATACTTCAGGATGTATTGGTCTCCACCACTCAGCTGAAGCTGATCCGGGTTAAAACTCTGCCGGTAGCGGAGTTGCCGCTGCAGCGTCCTTCAACGCCAACCGCTGCTGATTCCAACCCCGAAGCTGCGGAAACCGAGGTGTCCACCGGCGTCTACAAGCACAGCGTGACCCTGAGAGTAAGCGGCACTTATTTCGAATTGACCGAATTTTTGCAAACCCTCGAGGGACTTGAGTGGCGCTTCTATTGGGACCGTCTGGATTACACGGTGACCGATTATCCCCGCGCGGAAATCGAAATTAGGGTTTACACCTTGAGCGCCGAGGAGGGACTGCTGGGTGTTTAAACAAATTGTCATTGCACTGCTTATCCTCCCGATGCTTGGTATGCATCAGCTCGCTGCCCAGGAAGACGAGCTGCGTGATCCTACCCGGCCTCTGAACTATAGAGTCGCCACGGGGAGCGCGGTAAAGCTGGAGCTGAATTCGATTTTGATCGGAGACCAGCGCAAGCTGGCAGTCATCAACGGACAGCGCTTGCGCGAAAACGAAATTATCAAAGGCACCGATGGCATTCGCCTTCGGAGTATTGAATCCCAGGCCGTGGTTTTGCAGCAGGGTGCCAAAATCTGGCGCCTGCGCCTGGGCGGCGCGGCCATTCGGCGCACTGCGCCCACAGCAAATTGAGGTCGAGAAGCTATGTCAGATAAACGGACCCTGTTCCCGGCGCGCAGCTCGCTGCTCGCGCTGACGGCACTGGCGCTACTCGGTGCTGGTTGCGCGGTTCAAACTGAGCAAACTCTCCAGGCCGAAGATACCCTGGATCAATTGGCGCAGGAACAAAGAGCCCGGCCCCAAGTACCCGAAGCGGTTAATCGCGCTTTATTGCAGGATGCTCCGGAAGACCTCCCCGCTCCCAAATTAGAGGACAATCGGTTCGACGTGTCAGTGCGCAACGTACCCGCTAAAACCTTCTTTCTTGGTTTAGTGGAAGGCACTGGCACCAACGTAGTGGTGCATCCCCAGGTCAGCGGCACCATATCGCTCGATTTGAACGATGTCAGTGTTGACGAAGTATTGCGGGTAGCAAGGGATATTTACGGGTACGAGTATAAGAAAACCGGCAATATCTATACCGTTTATCCCAACGAGCTGCGCACCCAGGTGTTTAAAATTGACTACCTGGATGTGAAAAGAGTGGGGGTCTCCGATACTCATGTCTCTTTAGGACAAGCTCAGTCTTCTTCGGGCAATAACCGGCTCGGCAATCAAGGCTCCGGCGGCGGTAGTCTTAGCGATACCGCCAACCTGTTTGGCATGCTGGATCGCGAGGGTGGCACCTCCGGGAGCTCTCAGCTGACCCCGGGCTCGCGTATTCAAACTCTGAATAATACCGACTTTTGGCCCGCTCTGCGCACCACTATCAGTGCCATGATTGGCGGCGAAAACGAAGACCGCATGGTCATGGTCAGCCCCCAGTCCGGCATGATCGTTGTTAAAGCCTTGCCGCACGAATTGAGCGCGGTGCGTGATTTTCTCGAACGTTCTGAGCTGAGTATTAAGCGGCAGGTTATTCTGGAGGCCAAGATTCTCGAAGTGCGCTTAAGCGAAGGTTTTGAGGCGGGTATTAACTGGGGCGCCATTAGCGGGCAGTTGGCACACAATTATAATGAAGGTCGAATCACCAGTCGCAATGACGAAATCACTATTCAGCGCGATGCCAGCGGCACGTCCGTGCAACAGCTGATTACCGATGGCGTGCTCGAAACCAGCGAAAATTTGTTCAGCTCAGTCTTGCGGGTCGGAGACATAAGCCAACTGCTCAGTCTGCTGGAAACCCAAGGCAATGTTCAGGTGTTGTCAAGTCCGAGAGTTTCAACGGTTAACAACCAAAAAGCCCTGATTCGGGTCGGTACCGATGAATATTTCATCACTGGTATTTCCTGTAATACCACCGCCAATGTGACCTCTGTCACCAGTACGCCGAATATTGAGTTGTCCTC
>CAZKCY010000013.1:0-4556 GCA_964551155.1 uncultured Marinimicrobium sp.
TAACCAACGACTGCCCCAAAAGCCCAAGAAAAAGAAAAAGCGTGATGAACGGAGGTTTTCAGCCTGTCAATGTGTGTCGAGGGAAAATCGCCAAAGCCTGCCCCAACATTAAAAAAGGATATCTAACTTTCCGTCCTTTTTTATTCAATAGGAATTAAAAAAAATAGCAGGCGTACAAACGTTCTACGCAACCGCCCTTTGAGTTTGCATAGCGTGCAGCAAAGAAGCTTCAGCGCGGGACATGCCGCAACGGCGAGCGACCTCATCGACATCCAAACCGGATTGGAACAGCTGGGTGGCCTGGGCATAGGGATAAGCCGAATTCGATTCTGGCGCTTGGCGGGAATTTTTCTCCTCGTTCAACAAACGCTTTTCCAAAGCAATCAAGCGCTGCCCCATACCGATAGCGGCACTGTTGGAACCAGTCAGCTCGCGTTCCAAACGCTGGCAATAGGCGTGCAACAACTTGGTTTTCCGGCGGCTTGCGGAGAGCGCGACAAGAGCCAGCATCAGCGCCAAAACGCCTACGCCAAAACTAGCCACAATTCCAATTTCGATAAAGGTCATATATTGTCTCCTGGCGCACCCGCTGGGAAAAGCATGAAGGGGCGAATCAAATCTCTTCCAGCTCAGCCCACTCATCACTGGTGAGCAGCTTGCTGAGTTCAATCAAGATCAACAGCTCATTGTTTTTGTAGCACACGCCCTGGATAAACTTGGCACTCTCTTCGTTGCCAACATTGGGCGCGGTTTCGATTTCAGACTGCTTGAGATAAACCACTTCAGCGACGCTGTCGACCAACATGCCGATAACGTGATTTTCGGTTTCGATAATCACAATGCGGGTATTGTCAGTTATCTCGCCTTCAGACAGACCGAAGCGGTGGCGGGTGTCCACAACCGTGACCACATTGCCGCGCAAATTGATAATGCCCAGCACATAAGCCGGTGCGCCCGGAACGGGGGCAATTTCGGAATAACGCAAGACTTCCTGAACCTGCATGACGTTAATACCATAGGTTTCCCCTTCGAGGCGGAAAGTCACCCACTGGAGCACCTGATCGTCGGGGTCGTTATTGTTGTTCTTGTACTTGTTACCGGTATTGGTAGCCATGCCACTGTTCCTCAATAGCTTTCAAATTGCGCGTCAAAAAACCAGCGCCTTAAAGTATTTGCTGCTGATACTATAATCAATAGCAGCTTCTGTGCCAAAGCCTCCGACCGGTTAGCCGAAAGCTTTTCTAAAATCTAGTCCGAAATCCTATCTAGCGACTGCGTGCCGGCTTCGACTGGCCTGGGCTTCCATCAGTATCTGGCCAATTCGGGGAATATCCAAAAGCGCGCACATCTGGTCTTTGACGGTACCCGCCAGCCAGGGCCGTCGGCTCCGCTCGGTGCGCCACTTTACATCCTCGGGCTGGAGACTGATGGGTTGATTGACAGCATCTACCGCCAAGCCCCAAGGAACCCCGTCGATGGAAATCACATACTTCGCCGTTTTTACAAACTCCGGATCATAGCGCTCCGGCATAACAAACTTAGCGGTATTCACGGTACTGATTTTGCCCGCCGGGGTGGGCTGAATACCCATAAACCAATCAACCTGACCAAACAGCGGCGTCAAAGCCTCGGTCAGAGGTTGAATTTGCCCTAGAGATATCAAAGGCACCGCCAAGGTCAGTCCGGAAACCTTGAACAAAAGTACGTCAAAGCGCTTTTGCGCCCAAGCCGGCCTTCCATTGTCGAGCCAGTCTAGATCACGGGCACGGTAAGCAAAATCCTCAGCTAGAGGAAGGTCCTCCGCGTCTAGCTCTGTATCGGTATTGTCCGGCTCGCTAAAAACGAGGGGCGCCTCGGTTTCAACCTCTGAGGTTACATTTTGCACGGCGGTCGCGACCGGAGGCAGCTCCACACTTGGCTCGGCAAAGGTCACTTTCGGATCCGGAGGATTCGGAGCCACAATTACCGGCGCCGGCTCGGCCGCTGCAGGCTTTAGATCTTCTTGAACCGGAGCCGGAACCGCACTGTAGAGTAGTTTCTGCAGGCGCTGACGCTGCTCAAGTAGCGGATCGGCATAGGTCGTCGGCGACGCCGTCTCGGCACTGTCGAGCAAATCGTCGAAATAACTCTGGAGCAGATCTTCGGGATAGGGGCGTTTGCTCACGACAGCGCCCCTGCCTTGCTCACCGGATTTGGCTCGCGCTGGCGAAGCCATTTAAACAATGACCGGTAGCCTTCAATCCCCCGGCTTAGCGGTTCGAATAGATGAGGGGGCGTGCCGGCTTTACTCGCGTCCCGAAATTTGGTGTCAATCGGGATCATGCCGGGCCAGACGTGCTTGGGGTAGGTATTGCGAATAGTAAGCAGGCTGCTTACCGAAGCCTGAGTGCGGCGGTCAAACATGACCGGCACTATGGTGTACTCCAAGGCTTGGCGCCGCGACTTGCCCATCATGGTGAGCGTGTTGACCATACGCTCTAGCCCTTTCAGCGCCAGGAACTCGGTTTGCACCGGCATTACCAGTCGCTGGGCGGCGGCCAAAGCGTTGACCATCAACACACCCAGCAGCGGCGGGGTATCGATCAGCACCAGATCGTAATCGTCGTAAATCTGGGCCAGAGCCTTGGTCAAAACCAATCCCATACCCTCCTGGCCAACCGATTGACGCTCCAGAGTGGCCAAAGCGGTGGAGGCCGGCAAAACATCCAAATTGGAAAAACCGGAGGGTTTGATTAGGCGCGCCACGCCGTCCCGACTCAACGACTTACGCTCCTGAAAGAGCGTAAAAACACTTTCGGTTAAAGTGTCGGGATCTTGACGAAAATAACTGCTCAAGGAGCCGTGCGGATCCAGGTCCAACAAAAGCACGCGCTGGCCCTGCTCGGCGGCCAAACCACCGAGGGCAACGCTGGTGGTGGTTTTACCCACGCCACCCTTTTGGTTGGCTACTGTCCAGACTCGCAAATGGGGCTACCTTAAAGTTAAGGTTAAAATCAAATGTAAACCAAATCGAAAACCGGCAAAAAATTGGCTATTTAGGCGCTCTAAACGCTTTTTATCGATTAGAGCAAGGTTTGTGCCTAATTGCCGATCGCTACCCAGGTTCACCGCGAGCGGCGCGCGACTACCGGCGCTCGCGCACCAGATCCGGATCGCTGGTAAACAGCAATCCCCCGTCTTCCAGTTCCACCGGCACTACCACCGGAACTTGAGCCTCTTGATTCGATGCACCAGCGCCCTCGGTTGTTGGCTCCGGAGAATTTTCGGTCTGTTCCGGCTCCGCCGCAGGCAGTGCCGAGGCGGCTTGGCGCTCCAATTGCTGTTGCAACTCGGCGCCGTTCAACTCTGCACTTTCCAAGCCGATACTTTCAAGCTCAGTGGTCGGGCGGGCTATTCTTGCTTTGGCAATCATCAACACCACGCGCCGGTTGCGCGCTCTGCCCTCAGCCGTTTCATTGCTGGCCACCGGCTGGTGCTCACCATAGCCCACCGCCGACAGCCTCTGGGCGGCCACATCATCCGCTTCTAGAAGCTTGACTATGGCTGTGGCGCGTGCCGCCGACAGCTCCCAGTTGCTTGGGTAACGCAGGCTGCGGATCGGCAAATTGTCGGTATGCCCTTCCACCTGCACCGGATTGTCGTAACCTTTAAGCACATTGGCTATTTCGGCAAAAATCGCTTGAGCTTGAGCACTGGGCTCAGCGCTGCCGGAATCGAACAGTATGCTGTCCTTCACTTGAATCTGAAGCCAAAATTCGTTGCTGTCCACCTGCACCAATTGATCTTCAATCAGGGAGGAAAACTGCTCAGTGAAAATCTCCGACATTTCCTGTAGCTCACCCAGCTGCCCGGTCGAGCCTATCTGCGCCTGGGCGTTCTCGCCGCCAGCGGCGCCGGGCAAGTCGATAACACTGGTGGAAGGGACCAGGCTGGGGTCACCCACCTGAATCGGTTTTAGGCTTCGGGCCGGATCGAACGCTTCGACCAAGGTCTCAGACAGCGCCCGGTACTTGCCTTCGTTAACTTGGGAAATAGAGTACATCACCACAAAAAAGGCGAACAACAACGTAATAAAGTCGGCGTAGGAGACCAGCCAGCGCTCGTGGTTAATATTTAGTTCGACGGGTTTACGGCGCGGCATGGCGGACCCCGACTGCAGCTACTGCAAGTAGCCGGTGAGTTTCATTTGGATGGCACGGGGGTTTTCGCCATCGGCAATCGCTATAACCCCCTCAATCATCAATTCGCGATACTGGGAACGCTCACTTATACACATTTTCAGTTTATTGGCGATCGGCAGCAAAAACAGGTTGGCCAAGGCCACCCCGTAAATAGTGGCGACAAAAGCCACCGCAATGCCTGGGCCCAGTTGTTCGGGGTCAGCGAGGTTGCGCATCACATGAATCAAGCCCATAACTGCGCCGATAATACCTATGGTGGGCGCGTAACCGCCCATGCTCTCGTAAAAGCGCACCGCGTCCTGGTCGCGTTGCTCGTCCAAAACCAGTTCGTTTTCCATGACTCGGCGAATAACCTCGGGCTCGTTGCCATCGACC
>CAZKCY010000013.1:4566-15858 GCA_964551155.1 uncultured Marinimicrobium sp.
GGCCATCTGTTCCAGCCCCAGCAAACCTTCCTTGCGAGCGGTCACGGCCCAGCGCACTATTTTGTCGATGCCGCCACCAAAGGCGTTGGTTGGCGGCTTGAAGATCCATCGGAAAATTTTCAAGGCTCGCTTTAAATGCACAAGGGGGGTCTGCAATAACGCAGCCCCGAGGGTACCGCCTATGACGATCACCGCGGCAGGACCATTGAGCAGCGAAGAAAGTGCGCCGCCCTCGATAAAATTGCCGCCGATCAGAGCCGCAAAGCCGATGATGACCCCAAGGATACTTAGAATGTCCATTTAGCAGACCTCGCGGGCCAGGCTGGGGCCCATTTCCGTAAGACTCAGCACTTTATCCACCAGGCCGGCGCGCGCCACTGCCATGGGCATGCCATAGATCACACAACTGGCCTCGTCCTGCGCCCAGATACGGGAGCCGGCCGCTTTGAGCATGCGCGCACCTTCGCGCCCGTCGGCGCCCATACCGGTAAGCACTACCCCCAGTACCCCGTTACCCAACTGTTTGGCCGCCGAGCCGAAGGTAATGTCCAGCGAAGGTTTGTAAGTTACCCGCGCATCTTCCATGATTTTTACCCGAGCACCCTGGCGCTGATCAACCAGTATCTGCTTACCGCCCGGAGCCAAAAGCGCCAAGCCGGGGCGCAGCTGATCGCCGTCTACCGCTTCGCGTACCTCAATCTGACACTGCTTATCGAGTCGGTCGGCAAAGGCGCGGGTGAAATTCTCGGGCATATGCTGAACCAGAATGATCGGCACCGGAAAGTTGCGCGGCAAGCGAATCAATACGTCGGTCAAGGCCACGGGCCCGCCTGTGGATGCGCCGATAATCACCAGTTCAGGACGCGCATGAAAGCGCGCAGATGGGGCAACCGGCTCTGACGGGCGCGTCGAAGGCCTCGCCACGGCCGGCTGGGGGATGGTCGGTTCAGCAGCTCTGGGTTGTGGCTCGGGTCGTTTAGGAGCGATTTTCTGATAGCCCTTGGCGAGGGTAAGCAGACGTTCGTGCAAGCGTTTGGTCAGGCTCTCGGCCCGGCGCGACACTTCGCCAAAATCTTTCGGGATAAAATCCAAGGCGCCCGCGGCCAGAGCATCCAGAGTGATGCGCGCGCCTTCGTAGGTAAGCGAGGAGAACATCAGAATCGGCGTCGGGGATTGCTCCATGATCAAGCGCACTGCCGTAACCCCGTCCATCACCGGCATTTCGAAATCCATGGTGATGATATCGGGCTTGAGACTCAGGGCCTTATCCACGGCTTCCTGGCCGTTACTGGCTAAACCCACCACACTCAGTTCCGGATGGCGATCAATAATATCCCTCAGCCGCTGCTGAAAGAAATTAGAATCGTCTACCACCAACACCCTTATGGGCCTAGATCTTAACTCCGTGAATCGCTTAGCCGAAAGTCCGGTACTGATTCCGGAGTTCGTGCGAACAAAGCATTGTTCGAGTCCGGCAAAAAAGGTTTAGTGACGCGCCCAGCCGCCACCGCGCGCGTAGCGTTTCAAGAGCCCGGGCACGTCGAGAATCAAGGCGATGGCGCCATCGCCGGTAATGGTAGCTCCGGCCATGCCGGGCGTCCCGTGGAGCATTTTACCCAGTGGTTTGATCACCACCTCTTCCTGACCGATCAGCTGGTCCACCACAAAACCGAGCAGTTGGGAGCCCACCGCGACTATCACCACATGGCCCTCTTTCGAGCGCTCAACACTGGTGGTGCCTTTGACCAGCCAGCGCTTGAGGTAAAAAATGGGTACCGCGTGATCGCGCACACTGACGCATTCCTGACCATCGACGGTATGGGTTTTGGTCAGGTCCATATGAAATATTTCTTGAACACTGGCAAGCGGTAGAGCGAAGGCCTGATTGCCCAGCATAACCATCAAGGTGGGCATTATCGCCAGCGTCAAAGGCACTTTGATATTCAGCCGTGTGCCTTTCCCCAGCGTCGATTCGATTTCCACCGAACCATTGAGCTGAGTAATTTTGGTTTTTACCACGTCCATGCCCACACCGCGGCCGGAGACATCGGAGATTTCTTTTTTGGTGGAAAAACCGGGTGCGAAAATCAGATTAAAGGCTTCGGTGTCTGACAGACGCTGGGCACTATCCGCGTCCATCACGCCCTTCTCCACCGCTATCTGGCGCAGTTTGTTGGGATCCATGCCGGCACCGTCGTCGGTGATCGACAGCAGAATATGATCGCCCTCCTGTTCGGCGGCAAGAATCACTGTACCCTGACGAGGCTTACCCTTGGCTTCCCGCTCCTCGGGCAGCTCTATGCCGTGATCGACGGAGTTGCGCACCAAGTGCACCAGAGGATCGGCGAGTGCTTCGACCAGGTTTTTATCCAGATCGGTTTCTTCGCCCCTGAGTTCCAGGCTGACTTCTTTTTTCAGGCTGCGGGCCAAATCGCGTACCACCCGCGGGAAACGACCAAACACTTTTTTGATCGGCTGCATGCGGGTTTTCATCACCGAAGTCTGCAGATCGGCGGTTACCACATCCAAATTGGCGACGGTTTTGGCGAGGGTTTCGTTTTGAATATCGCCACCCAGGCGCACCAGCCGATTGCGTACCAGCACCAGCTCGCCCACCATGTTCATAATTTCATCCAAGCGCTGGGTATCCACCCGCACTGTGGTTTCGACCGCGGCGGCGCCGGTAGGGGCTTCTTTTTCAGGTGCTTTAGCCGCAACGGAGGTCTTGTTGGTGGCCTCGCTGCCTTTGGCCGGAGCAGATGATTTGGCCGGGGCGGCTTTCTCAGCGGCTTTTGGAGCCGGTGTCTTGGCGGAGCTAGCGGGCGCCGCTTTGGCGGAAGACTCGGGCGATGCCGGAGTCTTGCTCGATGAGGCCCCAACCGGATTGGTAGCAGCGGTCTCTGAGCCAAGCTTGGTAGGACCTTTGCCTTTGCCGTGCAGCTCGTCGAGCAGCGATTCAAATTCGTCGTCCGAAATTAAATCTTCGCCGTCTTGAGCCGGAGCCGAATCCGAAGGCTTGGTTGATTGAGCTTCCGCCGCAGAACCCTTTGGCTTAGCGACACCCGGACCTTTGCCTTTACCGTGCAACTCGTCCAGCAGAGCTTCGAACTCGTCGTCGTTTATTTCGTCGCTGGACGACGCCGCCTCTGCAGCGGGCAAACTGACGCCTGGCCCTTTGCCCTTGCCGTGCAATTCATCAAGCAGGGCTTCAAATTCGTCTTCGTCAATATAGCCATTGGCCGATTCGGCCTCGGGAGCGACTTGAGAGTTACCCGAGGGCTCGGAAATGGCGTCCAGTAACTGCTCAAATTCATCGTCAGTGATATCACCATTTCCGGACTCATCGGACTCGTATTCGCTGACACTATCACTGTCCCGCGCCGCAGGAATCTCGGCCGCAGCAAGGTCTCGCCCGGCGACCAGCTGCTCGAGCGCTGCAATCAATGTCGGATCGGCGTGACTGACGGCTTCACGCTGAGAGAGCTCAGCGTACTGGCGATTGATGGTATCCAGAGCCTGCAGCACCACGTCCATCAACTCGGAAGTGACCTTGCGCTGACCGGTACGGAGGATATCGAACAGGTTTTCAGTGACGTGGCAACACTCGACCATGGCGTCGAGCTGCAGAAAGCCAGCACCACCTTTTACCGTATGAAAGCCGCGGAAAATAGCGTTGAGCAAATCGGTGTCGTCCGGCCGCTGCTCGAGTTCGACCAGTTCTTCGGACAGCCTCTCCAGTATTTCCCCGACTTCTACCAGGAAATCCTGAAGGATTTCTTCGTCTTCACCGAACCCCATTCACCTTTCCTCAAAAAAACTGAGACTGCTAAACCGCCTCTAAAAACCAAGGCTTGAAAGCAAGTCGTCTACTTCGTCTTGTCCAGAAACTACATCGGCACGCTCTTTGGCGTGAATCTGCGGCCCTTCCGCGTCTGTTGCCTGCCGCTTGCGTCCAGACCCTTTGGGGTTATCGGCATCGGGCGTCAAACCTGTAATTTCTTCTACCTGACCGGCAATACGCACCAGACTGACCAGATCCTGCTCGACCTCGCTGATCAAGCCAATAACTCGCTTCAGCACTTGGCCGGTCAAATCCTGAAAGCCTTGCTCGAGAATGATTTCCTGCAGATTGCGCCCAAGTGTGCTGGTGCCGGTCTCCATTTGGCCGAGAAACTGATCCATGCGCTCGTACAGCTCGCGAAATTCATCGGCACTCATTTCCCTCCGCTTGAGTCTGGCCCACTCTTCGCGCAGCGCCGAAGCTTCCTGGCCCATATGCATAGCAATGGGAGCCGCTTCCTCGACCATATCCATGGTCTTCTCCGCGGCTTGCTGGGTCAGATCGATGACATAATTCAGGCGATTGGAGGCATCGCGAATTTCGGAACTTTCGATATTGGGCGGCTCTTTGGTCAAGTCGCCATCGACATTAAAATTGACCAAGGCGTCGTGCAAACCGCGGGTCAAGCGCCCCACCGACTGAAAAATATGCCGATCGCGCGCCTCGGTCATGGCGTGGATCATTTGAGATGCTTCTTCGTAGTTATCGCTCTGAAGTTTCTCAATCAGAAGTTTGGTGCACTCTTTTAACTCGGCAAGGAACTCCTCGTTCTCGTGCAACTGGGTCTGTGAAGCCATTTCTTAGCCTTATTGATTATTGATCGTCAAACCGCCAGCTAAACCGTATCAGCCCACACGTTCGAAAATCTTTTCAATTTTTTCTTTTAGAGCCTGGGCGGTAAAGGGTTTGACCACATAGCCATTGACCCCTGCCTGGGCGGCTTCGATGATCTGATCGCGCTTGGCTTCGGCGGTTACCATTAGAACCGGCAGAGTAGCCAGCTTGTCGTCGGCGCGCACCGCCCGCAGCAGATCAATACCGCTCATGCCGGGCATGTTCCAATCGGTAATCAGAAAGTCGTAAGAGCCGCTACGCAACATCGGCAGAGCCGTGACGCCGTCATCGGCCTCCTGGGTATTGGTGAACCCCAAGTCTCTGAGCAGGTTTTTAATAATCCGTCGCATTGTCGAAAAATCGTCGACAATCAGGATTTTCATGTTTTTATCCAATGCAACCTCCGTCGTGAACTGGCAGGAATCCCGTTTGAAGCCCTTGATTTACAAGGGCTGAGCGTTTGAGCTCCGAAAAACGCCGCTATTATAGCCCTTTATGGGCGTTTGGAACCCGGCGGATTCAATCCTGGGCAAAGATTAACGCCGGCGCTGAACAAGCGCTGGCAAATTACGCACAAATTTCCGAGCGGTCAATCGCCAGTATGCCAATCCGATAGCCGAGTGCGCAGCCTAAGCGCCGCCTGGCTGTGGATCTGGCTGACCCGTGACTCGCTCACACCCAGCACCTGACCAATTTCTTTTAGGTTCAGCTCTTCGTCGTAATAGAGCGCCAACACCAACTGTTCGCGCTCGGGTAATTGGGTTATCGCCTGAGAAAGGGATTGCTTTAGCGAATCGCGCTGAATACCTTCCAGTGGGCTGGCGTAGTCACTGCCGGAGCCGGCTGCCTCGATACTGCTTTCGTCGTCGCCGAAAGTTTCCTCGTAGCTGAACAGACGACTAGCGCTGCTGTCCCGCAGCATCGCAAAGTACTCATCCAGCTCTACTCCCAGCTCCTCGGCGACTTCGGTATCCAGCGCATCTCGACCGGTACGCGCCTCTACTATACCTATGGCTTCCGCCACCCGGCGCGAATTGCGATGTACCGAACGGGGGGCCCAATCGCCGCGGCGCATTTCGTCGACAATCGCGCCGCGAATGCGAATTCCGGCATAGGTTTCAAAGCTGGCGCCGCGCGAGGCATCGTATTTCTGCGCTGCCTCCAACAGTCCGATCATGCCGGCCTGAATAAGATCGTCCACCTGAACGCTGGCCGGCATGCGCAGCATCATGTGGTAGGCAATACGTTTGACCAAGCCTGCGTGATCTTCCACGCGAATCTGGCTGCCAAGTTGTTGGGTTTTATCGTACATGGCTAGTCCATTCACTGCGGCCATTTTTCGAATACCTCGTCACATAACTCGGGGATTTATCACACGGCCCCTTCTACTTACTAAACGCCGGTTTCCCTGGGCTTATACTCCGAGGCTAGCAAATTGCCAGCTGTCTTTTTGAAAAAGTGCTAGCGGCTATTGGCGGCCTGCAATAACCGCTCGACAAAAAACTCCAGGCGGCCGGTAGGCGCGCTCGGCAAGGGCCACTGGTCGACCACCTTCGCCAGCTCCCGCACGGCGATCGAAGCCTTGCTGTGGGGTGCGTATTCGAGCAGTGCGGTCTGCTTCTGCACCGCCTTACGGACATTCTCGTCGAAAGGAATATTGCCCACATACTGCAGGGTAACATCCAAAAAACGCTCGCAAACGCTATTCAGCTTGGTGAACATAGACCGGCCTTCCTGGGGATTGCGGGTCATGTTGGCAACCACCCTAAAGCGCTGCATGCCCTGCTCTTTGTTCAAGACCTTAATTAGCGCGTAAGCGTCGGTAATCGAGGAAGGCTCATCACACACTACCACCAAAACCTCGTGGGCCGCGCGCACGAAGCTGACTACGGTATCGGAAATCCCGGCAGCGGTATCCACTATCAGAATATCCACCTGATCACTCAGTTCACTGAAAGCATTGATCAAGCCGGCATGCTCACGCGCCCCCAGAGCCGCCATATGGGGCACGCCCGAGGCGGCGGGTACTATTTTCATGCCCGCCGGGCCAGGTATAAGAACATCGCGCAAGCTGTGGGTACCGGCCAGCACATCCGCGAGATTGTGCTTGGCCTTGAGCCCCAGGAGCACATCGACATTGGCGAGGCCCAGGTCGGCATCCACCAGCAACACCCGGCGCCGAAGCTCGGCCAAGGCAATGCTGAGGTTTACGGAGATATTACTTTTGCCGACTCCGCCTTTACCGCCGGAAACCGCGATCACCTGTACCGGGCGCACTTGACTCATTTGCAATAAAACTCCTCAGGTCCTCTGGATACTTTATCCAAAAGCGGTTTCAGGCCAAACGGCCAGTGGGATTCCAGGCCTCAGACGAACCCGATTGGGCTTCGGCTGGGCTTTGTTTCAGTAGGGCCGCCGCTTTCGCCACTAGGGCATGGGCGCGGGCCAGTTCGATGTCCTTGGGGATATCCTGGCCGTCGGTAGTATAGACGATCGGCAGCCGAGTCTGCATAGCTACGGATAGAGCTTCACCCAGACTGGCGCTCTCGTCCAATTTGGTAAAAATACAGCCCTGCAGGCTATCGCCACCGTAGGCGTGGACCGAAGCCCTGAGCATTTGGGTTTGGCTGTTGCTGGACAAAACCAACAATTTTTGAATCTGGCGCTGCTCGGCCAAAGCCTTCTTCTGGCTAGCCAAGCGCGGATCGCCGTGACTAAAGCCCGCGGTATCGATCAGTACCAGGGCGCAGCGACGCAAACTGTAGAGTACCGAATCCAGAGGATTGGATTCGTCCACGACCCGCACCGCCACCCCGAGAATACGCCCCAAAGAGCGCAACTGGTCCTGACCGCCAATGCGTTGGGTATCGGTGGTTACCAGAGCCAGGTCGCGCGCTCCATGCTCGAGTACATAGCGCGCCGCCAGCTTCCCAATGGTGGTGGTTTTGCCGACGCCGGTCGGCCCCACCAGAGCAAATACGCCGCCGCGGCTGACTGGATCACTGCCGTCTACCGGTAACTGATGCGACAGGCCCGCCAGAGCATCGGACCAACTGTGAGCAAGATTTGAACGACGCTTGCAGCCAGTCAATAACTGTGCGGACAGATCTTTAGCTAGGCCCATGCGCTCAAGCCGGCGGCCAACGCTCGCCAAGACCGGCGAGCCGGGTTTGCCTTGAGCACCCAACATCTGACTTAGCTGCTCTTCCAATAGCAGGCGCATTTCCGCCATTTGAGCCTGAAGCTCGCCCAGATCGTCGGTCTTTTTAGCCGCTAGGGTTTCCGCGCTCGAGCTGGCGTTCAAACCGTAGCGTTCAGCGGCCGAACCGGCTACCGGTGAACGCTGTTCAGGGGTAGCTCTGCGCTCGGGCGTCCTGCGGGGAATAGCGGCATTGACTCTTTGATTGCTGCGCAGAAATTCTTCCGCCGAGGCTTCGATGCGCTGCTCGGCTTCCAGCCGCTCGCGTGCCTTCTCGATGGCCGCGACTCTCTGTTGACCGGGGCTCGCCTTGACGGCATCGGCGGTCAAAAATGCCTCTGTCGGATTCTGGGCCGGCTCGCTGGGCGCTTGGGCATTGGCCAGAGTCGTCAGAATTTCCACGCCGTCTTTGGTTCGGCTGCTTGAGAGTATGATGGCGTCAGGACCCAGTTCCTGGCGCACCATTTCCAGAGCACGCCGCATATCCGCTGCCAGAAAACGCTTTACTTGCATGGTTCAACTCCTCGAGAGACCCTTGGGCCTGAATGCCGACGATGATGCCACCGCGCATTGGGTTACTTTCTATGATTTATATCTAAGCTTTCTAACTGTGATCGATTATTTGCGATCTGCGCCGACGCGCGCGTCTATCGTAATCTGCTTGTTATCTGGAATTTCGGTGTAAGCCAAAACCTGCATATCCGGAACACTATGGCGCGCAAAGCGAGACAGCATCATGCGCAGGGGCGCCGCAACCAGAAGCACTATCGACTTGCCCGCCATCTCCTGTTTTTGCGCTGCATCCACCAGAGACTTCTGCAGCCGTTCGGCCAGGTTGGGCTCAATGAAGGCACTGTCGTCGGCGCCGGCTTTTTGGGCTTGCTGAACGGTATTCAGCAATAACTGTTCCAACTCGGGCTCCAGGGTGATGACGGGTATCTCGGGCTCCGCCCCCACTATGCTCTGGGCTATTTGACGCGCCAAGGCAACTCGGGCCATGGCGGTCAAAGTGGCGGGATCTTGACTCTTGCCGCCGCTGGCCGCCAAAGCTTCGGCGATCGAGCGCATATCTTTGATCGGCACCCGCTCGCGCAGCAGGTTCTGCAGCACCTTCAGCAGAACATTCAAGCTGATGGTATTGGGCACCAACTCTTCCACCAATTTGGGAGAGCTCTTGGCGAGCATGTCGAGCAGTTTTTGAACGTCTTCGTGGCCCAACAATTCCCAGGTGTGACGCTGCAGTATCTGATTGATGTGGGTAGCGACCACGGTGCTGGCATCGACCACTGTGTAGCCCAGAGTTTGGGCCTGCTCTTTCTGACTGGAGTTGATCCAGACCGCGTCCAGGCCAAAAGCCGGGTCTTTGGTCTTAAGGCCCTCGAGATCACCAAACACCTGGCCGGGATTGATGGCCATTTCCCGATCCGGATAGACTTCGGCTTCGGAAACCGCTACACCCATTAAGCTCACCCTATAACCGTTGGGAGAAAGATCCAGGTTATCGCGAATGTGCACAGAAGGGATCAAAAAGCCCATCTCTTGTGACAGTTTCTTGCGCACGCCCTTAATTCGCCCAAGCAGTTCACCACCTTGAGTTTTGTCCACCATCGGTATCAGTCGATAGCCAACTTCCAGGCCGATGACATCCACGGGTTGGACGTCGTCCCAGCTCAGTTCAGTCGGTTCATGGGACGAAGGCAGTTGAGCCTGAGGCCGGGGATTGCTGGTCGGGCTGGGAGCGGGAGCAGAACTTTCTCCTTGAGAGCCACGCCCCGAAGACGGAATATAGTCGCGCGCGCCGGCCTCCTCGACCGCTTCGGGCTGCTGACTGCGCCAGTGAATGAAATACGCCAAAGCGCCACAAATTGCGCCCAAACCCAAAAAGGCAACATGCGGCATGCCGGGGATGGAACCCATCAAAATCAATATGAAGGCGGCGATTGCCAGAGCTTTGGGAGAGGCAAACATCTGCCCGATGACCTGCTGGCGCATGTCTTCGGCGCTGTTAACCCGGGTTACCAGAATCGCGGCCGAAGTGGACAACAACAACGACGGAATCTGCGCTACCAGGCCGTCACCAATGGTCAGCAGAATGTACTTCTGCAGAGCGTCCTGAAACTCCAACTGGTGTTGGATCATGCCGATACCCAGGCCGCCGACGATATTGATCACCAGAATCAAAATGCCGGCGATAGCATCGCCGCGCACAAACTTGCTGGCACCGTCCATGGCTCCATAAAAGTCGGCTTCGCTGGCAACATCTTGACGCCGCTTGCGAGCCTCGTCCTGGTCGATCAAGCCGGCGTTAAGGTCGGCGTCGATCGCCATTTGCTTACCGGGCATGGCATCCAAGGTGAACCGGGCGCTGACTTCCGAGATACGCCCCGCACCCTTGGTAACCACCACGAAATTGATGATCATCAAAATCAGGAACACCACCAGACCCACGGCATAGTTACCGCCGATGACCACTTCACCAAAACTTTGAATCACTTTACCGGCCGCGTCGCCGCCTTCGTGCCCGTGGAGCAGCACCACTCGGGTAGAGGCGACGTTCAAGGCCAGGCGAAGCAAGGTGGCGAGCAGCAAAATGGTGGGGAAAGCGGCGAAGTCCAGTGGCCGCATGGCGTAAACGCCTACCAGCAGTACTACGATTGAAAGAGCGATGTTGAAAGTAAAGAAGGCGTCCAGTAGAAAGGCCGGGACCGGCAGAATCATCATACCCAGCAGCATTAACAGCAGCAGCGGGATACCGATGTTGCTCAGGCCCGCACCGCGCGCCGAGCGAAACATGGCGCGGCGATCAATGTTGTTCAGCTGACTAAAACTGGGAAGCGCCATAATGTACGGTTTCTTGACGGTTAGAGGACGTTTAACCCTCTATCGCAAAAACCGTACCTAAAATGCCAAATGGGAAAACTGACGTGCAAGTTCGTGTGATTTATTTCCTGTTGGCAGGCTACGCCTTACCCAGCGACTGCCCCAAGATTTGAAAAGAAGTTTGCAAGTCCAGCGCACTTTTCGACCAACCGAGCAGGCTTTGGCGATCTTCCTTCAGGAGACGCCGTGAACCCCGTCCCCTTCGCGCTCCCGGCGCTTCGGGACACTTCCCACATCCATGTGGGGCGTCCATGGGGGCTCGACTGCAACATCCATGTTGCAGACGGTCCTGAAGAAAGTTCCCCAAACCCTTCTGACCGCGTGGCGCTTCGTAGCCAAAAAAACACCATGAGTAGGGTGGGCACGGCCCACCATTTTGCCTCGTATTTATTTGCGCGCGGTGGGCGGTGCCCACCCTACACACGCCATATAATTTCTCTTGCTTATTGGCACCGGAAGCCCGGTAGGCGTTGGGTAAGGGGCTCGGAGACCGTCTCCAGCATGGATGCTGGAGTCGAGCCTATAGGGACATATTCAC
>CAZKCY010000014.1:0-10359 GCA_964551155.1 uncultured Marinimicrobium sp.
TGGATGGCCAGTTTGCGTTCCGCCAGCCTGCTCAAGAAACCGCCACCGGTAGTTTGCACCTAGAAGCTCGGGGTGCTGAAGTGCGCTACAGCTACGGGGAGGGAGACTTGGATGTTTATCCCTGGGAGCAATTCGAACTGGATGCCAGCTTGGAAGACAACCAGCTCGATGCCCAGCTTGTGACCGATTGGGGCGATTTTGGTCGTGCCAGTGCAAAGCTGGGCTTGGCGGTCGAAACCGGCGAGCTGTCGGGCAGCCTGGAGGCGAACTCCAACAATCTCGCGCCTCTGGAAGCCTTTGTGCCTCAGCTTCAGGACGTGGCGGGCGAGTTGGGCGTCAACTTTACCTTGAGTGGGACCCTATCAGACCCCCAACTATTGGGGCGTGCCAACCTGACAGACGCCAGCGCCAAAGTTCCCGAAATGGGACTGGACCTGACAAACATTGTGCTGCGCGCCGACAGCAGCGCCGAGCGCATCACTTTGACCGGCGGTGTGGATTCCGGTGAGGGCTCTTTGCAGCTCGATGGCCGCTTGAATCAACCGGGTGCCCCCGGCTGGCAGTTAGAGGCCAGTCTAAAGGGCGAGCGTTTTCTGGTCGCCAACAGTTCTGACATCACGGCTCAGATCAGCCCCGATCTATCGCTGAAGGCGAGCGCCGAGGCTGTGCGGTTGAAAGGCAGTGCCACTATTCCCCGGGCGTTGATAACCATCGATACCCTGCCGGAAACCGCGACTCAGGTATCGCCCGACGTAGTGATCAAAGACCCCGAAGGCGACGCTCAAGAGACGAGCGCCGGGCCACCGTTTTTTCTCGATTTGCGCTTGATCTTAGGCGATGAGGTACACTTTGAGGGTTTCGGGCTTGAGGCACGATTGTCTGGCGCCATATCTTTATTGCAGACCCCAGAGCGCGGCTTGTTGACCACCGGCGAGGTGGGGGTGGCGGAAGGCACCTACACCGCTTACGGTCAGGATTTGGACATTCAAAAGGGCCGGTTGATTTTTCAAGGGCCTTACGACAACCCTGGGCTGGATATACGTGCGGTGCGCGAGGAGGATGAGGTAACCGCCGGCCTTCAAATCACCGGCACCCTCAAGCGACCGCGCAGCGATATTTTCTCCTCACCCGCCATGTCAGATAGCGATGCCATTTCAGTATTGTTCACCGGCAAGCGGTTGTCGGCGGAAGGTTCCAGCTCCGCCGACGCTTCTATGTTAATCAATGCCGTCGGCAAAATGGGCTTGGAGCGCAGTGGTTTTATCACCGCCGAAATTGCGGAGACTTTCGGTCTCGACGAATTTACGGTTCAGACCGAGGACGATGTTACCGAAAGCTCCCTGCGGATTGGGAAGTACATTACCCCCAAGCTGTTTGTGCGCTACATAGTGGGACTTTTTAATCAAACCACCAGTTTCGGTTTGCGCTACGAATTTAATAAAAATTTGCGCCTGGAGGCGGAGTCGGGAATTCACCAGAGTCTGGATATGATCTACAAGATCGAGCGCGGCAAGCCTAAAAAGAACGCTGAAAAATAAATATTGCAATACGGTTTAAATAGGAAATTTATGCACGATAGTGCTAATTCATTGATCGACATAGGCGCCAACCTGACCAGCTCGCGTTTTGATGTCGATCTGGATCGAGTCTTGGAACGCGCCCGCAGCGCGGGCGTTGAACATATATTGGTCACGGGTACTTCCGAGGCGGTAAGCGCTGAGGCTTTGGCGCTCGCCCAACAGCACCCTGGCTTTCTGAGTTGCACCGCCGGCGTGCATCCACACGATGCCAAACACTGGTGGGCCGAATCATCGGAGTTCCTTGCGCAATTAGTCGACGCGCCGGAAGTGGTCGCGGTGGGCGAATGCGGGCTGGACTACAACCGCGACTTTTCCCCGCGCGATCAGCAAAGGGCTTGTTTTGAAGCGCAGTTATCGCTCGCAGCCAAATTAAACAAGCCGGTATTTTTGCACCAGCGCGACGCGCACGAGGACTTTATGGCGTTGCTGGAAAAATACCGAGACCAGTTAGGCGGTGCCGTGGTGCACTGTTTTACTGGCACGAGGGATGAGCTGGATGACTATCTGAGAATGGATTGTCATATAGGAATTACTGGCTGGCTTTGTGACCGAAAACGCGGTGCCTTGTTGCGCGAATTGGTGCCCAGCATTCCCCTCGAGCGGCTAATGATTGAAACCGACGCGCCCTATTTGACTCCCCATAACTTGGAACAAAAACCCAAAGGCAATCGCAACGAGCCGGCATTCCTGCGGGCGGTCCTGACAATGTTGGCAGAAGTCACCAGCTATTCTGAGACTCTCTTGGCTGAGCAAACCCGCGCCAACGCGCGCCGCTTTTTTGGTTTATGAGATTTTTAAGATTAGTTTTCCACGCCGGTGTCGGGCGCAGGCTCAGTGGGTGCAGAGGGCTGTTGACCCGCCGAGGACTCTTCAATTGTCGACTGCTCTTCGTCCGCTGAAGGCTTTTCGACCGCTGAAGGCTCTTGATTCGCTGATGGCACTTTATCCACTGAAGGCTCTTGATTCGCTGAAGGCTCCCCATTCACTGACGGCTCGTTATCCGCTGGAGCGGCTGATTCCGGTTCGGTCGTCGGCTCGGCCTGGGGAAGAGGTCGAGAAAGGACGGCGTTCTTGGGCACGTCTTTTCCGAATTGGAGATTTTCCAGAGTTAAATTCTCTCCCAGCTCCACCGCTCCTGTGTAGCGTCCTTCCAGGCGCAGTTCGCCCCCTGGCACTTGGTCTTCGAGCTCGACCTTGTTGAATTTAACCTGATAGCTATCGATGATATAGAGCGCCAAGGATTGGGATTTGATCGATACGTTGTTCATCACCAAATTTTTGACCCGGGTGAATTTAGCTCCCATCTCGGCGTTGAGAATTTGGACGTTCTCCAGAGTGATATTTTCAAGCCATTTTTCGGGCAGCCCTACCAGCGTTAAAGCGGTAGGCACAGTGTCGATGGTGATGTTGCCGATGTGAATATTGCGTACCGTAGGCGCTGGTCCGGTCGCTGAGGGCCCGGTAAAAAAGCTATTAAAGCTGATGGCTTCGTACTTGATATGCTTCATAGTGGCGTTGCGGATGTAAATGTTTTCAATTTCATTCCCGCGTCCGCGCTCGGTCTTAAAGTAAATGCCGCGGTCACTGTCTTGGAACAAAGCATTGTGAATAAAGATGTTCCGCAGCCCGCCTGAGGTTTCACTGCCGAAAACCACACCACTGGTTTGAGGGCCGCTATTTTTGGCAACAAAGTGCCGCACTATGACGTTTTCGGTAGGAATATCGATTTGCAGGCCCTCTGCGTTCAGGCCCGATTTTAAGACCACGCCTTGATCGGCGGTCTGTACTTGATTGTATTCGATCAGCGCGTTCTGGGAGGAATCCAGTACTATGCCATCGCCATTGGGAGCGCCTTTACTGTCGATTTTGACATCGCGCACTATAATGTTGTTGCTGTACACCATGTGCAGGTTCCACATAGGGGTGTTTTTCAGCGCTATGCCTTCCACCAGAATGTTTTCCGATTTCCAAAACACCACAAAATTAGGCCGCATACCTTCCACGTCAGCCCCTTTGCCAAACGCTCGCTCCGCAAGGGGAACTTTGCTGGCCTGCTTGCGATCGGGCGTGCCCAGCTCTTGGAACCAGAGCCACCAATGCTCGCCCTGGGCATCGAGTGTGCCTTCGCCGGTGATCGCCACATTGTTGACTTGATTGGCGTATATCATGGGAGAGTAGTTGTAAGTTTCGACACCCTCGTAGCGCTGCGGCACTACGGGTAGATAATCGTCTTTGTCGGTGCTGAAATAAATCGTAGCGCCTTTTTCAAGGTGAAGGTTGATATTGCTCTTCAGGTGGATTGGACCACTGAGCCAATTACCTGCTGGCACCAGCACCCGGCCGCCGCCGGCAGCATGAGCGGCGTCTATGGCGGCGCTGATGGCTTCGGTAATAGGTTCACTTTGGGTATCGGATAATTGCGTAGCGCCGTAGTTGCTAATGTCGAAAGTTTGTTCCGGAAAGCTTGGCCGCTCCAGCTGCGCCATGGCAAAAGGCGGATTCAGTGGCGCAATGTTTGCCGGCGCCCTGCCGATTTCCTGAGCGAGGGTGGGGAGCCCCAGACACAAAACACCGAGCAGGATAAAAGCGAGAGCGCTAAACGCGGCAGGGCGACGTCGGGCTGGTGAAAACTGGTCGAGCATGGTGAACTCCCGGAGGCCGATACTGCTCCCAGCGTAAGCGCCGGGTCAAACGAAGCGGGCTCTGTGTGGTTAATTTGCCAAGGTATGTTTTTGAGCGCCTGGCGGCGCAATTATTTTGTTCATGTTTTAAGATATTAGCACTTTTTAAGAGGCTCAGAAACGCCAGAGGCGTCGGATCAGCAGTACTCCGGCGCAGCTCAAACCCACCGTCAGTGCCAGCCAGAAACCGGCCGCACCAAAATTCGCACCCAGCCAATCGGTAAATGTCAGCACATAGCCGAGCGGCAGGCAAATACCCCAGAAAGAGAACAGCATAATAAAGAGCGGCACGCGGGTATCTTGATAGCCGCGCAAGGCGCTTATGGCCGCAACCTGCAATACGTCGGCGAGCTGAAAAAGGGCGGCAAATGCCAGTAGCCGCATCGCCACAGCCTGAACTGCCTCGTCATTGGTGTACAAGCTTGCAATGAATTCGCGCCCGAGCAGCATAGCGGGCACGTATACCAGGGCAATTCCAAGGGCGAGTAGCAGCGTGCTGCGAGCCAGTCGACGAGCGCTGTCGGGCAGGCCCGAGCCCAACAGAAAACTCACGCGTAAAGTCAGCGCCATCCCCAAGCTGAGGGGCAGCATGAAAAATAGCGATACGGCGTTGAGCACAATTTGGTGTCCGGCGACTATCTCGGCCCCTAGCGGCGCCAGAAACAGCGCTATAACCGCGAACATACTCACTTCCACAAACATGCTCGCGCCTATAGGCAAGCCGAGGCGTAGCAACGCCCTGATGGCGCTCAGGCTGGGCTTAGCCCAATGCGCCAGCACATGAAACTCGCGATAGTGACGACTCACATACAGATAGGCCAGCAGTCCCAGAGCTGCGACGCCGTTGGACAGTGCCGTGGCCCAACCGCAACCGACCCCGCCCATGGCCGGAAGGCCCAGCTTGCCGTAGATGAAAATGTAATTGAGGGGGAGGTTGAGCAGCGCCGCCAGCAGCGAGAACACCATAATGACGCGGGTATGTCCCAGGCCGTCGGTGAGACCGCGCAAGGCGGTGAGCAGAAGCAGCGGCGGAACCCCCCAGCAGAATGCCTGCAGATAGCCTTCGACAATCGAAGAGGTGGTGTCGTCGAGTTGAAGCAGCTCCAACACTGGTCTGATATTGGCCAGCAGCAGGATCATCAATACCGCCGAGCCGGCCGCGATGTACAAACCCTGCCAGGTGACCGGCATAATGCGCTGCCGTTGTCCCGCGCCCAGATGGTTCGAGATAGTGGGCTGCAAAGCGCTTAAAACCCCAAAAAAGAACAGCAGCGTCGGCAGCCAGAGGCTGGAGCCAATGCCCACCGCGGCCAAATCTTTGGCCCCGTAGTGCCCCGCCATAATCGTATCTATGGCGCCGTTGGCCATTTGCGACAATTGCGCCACCAATATGGGGCCACCCAGCAGTGCCAGGTTTTTCCACTCGGTCAAGGTTTGCGCCAATCGGCTTTGGGCGACCGGCGGTGGTGGCTGCTGATCCAGTTCCATAGCCTTGAGTCTAGTCGGTTCCTTTGGGTGAATCTTAGGGGCGCCTACTATACCGAAGTTTTTCCGCCCGGGTCTGACTCCAATACTCATCCCTTTCGATAAAGCCCCTTGACGCTCAATATCCGGACGTCACAATGAGTGTTTTCCATTCCAGGTCGCCAACCAAGAGCGCCAGCCCGAGGAATACCCACTGTGGCCAACAAACCCAAAACCAAGACCGCCTTCGTGTGCAACGAATGCGGGGCCGATTTCACCAAATGGCAGGGCCAATGCAGCGAATGTGGCGCCTGGAACAGTCTCTCGGAAGTGCGCTTGGGCCCCACGCCCGGCAACCGGGCGGCGCGTTTTGAAGGCTACTCGGGCACCGCCGGCGGTAATCCGGTGCAGACTCTGGGTGAAATCAGCTTGGGCGATCTGCCTCGTTTCGGCAGTGGCGCGGGCGAGTTCGATCGAGTGTTGGGAGGCGGTTTTGTGCCCGGTTCGGTGGTCTTGATTGGCGGCAGCCCAGGGGCCGGTAAGAGCACTTTACTGCTGCAGACGCTGTGTAATCTGGCGCGCACCATGCCGGCGCTTTACGTAACCGGTGAAGAGTCGCTCCAGCAGGTCGCCATGCGTGCAAAACGCTTGGAATTGCCTACCGACAAACTGCAAATGCTCAGTGAAACCAGTGTCGAGGAGCTGTGCGCTGCGGCTCAAAAAATTGCGCCCAAAGTGATGGTGGTGGACTCCATACAGGTGGTGCATATGGCCGATATTCAGTCGGCGCCCGGTTCGGTATCCCAGGTGCGGGAAAGCGCCGCCTATCTGACCCGCTTTGCCAAACAAACCGGCACGGTCGTGATTCTGGTGGGCCATGTGACCAAAGACGGTTCACTGGCCGGCCCCAAAGTCTTGGAGCATATGATCGACTGTTCGGTGTTGCTCGAAGGCGACAACGACTCCCGCTTTCGCACTCTCAGAGGCAACAAGAACCGCTTTGGGCCGGTAAATGAGTTGGGGGTCTTTGCCATGACTGAGCAGGGCATGAAGGAGGTGAGCAACCCATCGGCGATTTTTCTCCAGCGCGCCGATGAAGTGGCCTCCGGCTCGGTGGTGATGGTGATGTGGGAGGGCACCCGGCCGCTGTTGGTGGAGATTCAAGCGCTGGTAGATGACAGTCATCTGGGTAATCCGCGCCGGGTTGCAGTGGGCCTGGATCAGAACCGCTTGTCGATGCTGCTGGCGGTGCTGCACCGTCACGGAGGTGTGATGGTGGGCGATCAGGATGTGTTCGTAAATGTGGTGGGCGGCCTGAAGATCATGGAAACCAGTGCCGACCTGGCGCTGCTGCTGGCGATTGTCTCTAGCTTTCGCGACCGGCCTCTGCCGCAGGATTTGATGGTCTTTGGCGAAGTGGGCTTGTCGGGAGAGATTCGTCCGGTTCCCAGCGGGCAAGAGCGACTGCGCGAAGCTTTCAAGCACGGCTTCAAGCGCGCCATTGTGCCCAAGGGCAATACGCCACGGGAAAAGCATAGCGGTCTTGAGGTGGTGGCGGTAAAAACACTCGCTGAAGCGCTGGATGCCATTGATTGAGACATGGAAAGCGAGCCGCTCCAGCGGCTAACAAACTCTAGTGAGAAATCTGGTCTAGACTGGAGCAGGGGCGCGCCTGGGTTGGGCACAAAGTGATCCAGACCCCTACTCTTACACGAACCAAGGACGCGAACCAGGGATTGAGCAAAGATCCAAACAACAGAAACCAACGCTTGTCTAGGGAGGTTAATGTGACCTCGACTCGGCTTTTCGGAGTCAAAACGATTTTTCTGGGGGTGGCGCTGGCCGCCGCTTCTGGAGTTCAGGCAGAGAACAATTTTACCTTGGGGGTTTGGGGTAACTACCGCTACCTACCGGGTGACGAGGCCAGCCAGAACAGTTGGGGCCAAATCCGCGACGAAGCCGTAATTCTGTACGCCAGCGGCCAAGCTGATGCCGGCGAAGGCCGCTGGCTTTATGCCAGCGAACTGCGCCTCGGGCCGGGCAGCTTTACCGATCCTGCGAACAATTCCACCGACAACCAAATAGCCCTGCACCAGGCCTGGGTCGGTTGGCAGTTGAATGGAAGTCATGTGATCAAAGTCGGCAAGAGTCAGGTGCCCTTTGCCTGGAAGACAGTGAACTTCTGGCCCGGCGACATGTTGCTGGGCGGCTACGGCGATCAGATGGACGTGGGGGTCAAAATCTCCGGTAGTCAGCAGGCTTGGCAGTACGACGCCGCTTTTTATCTGGCCGATGACTGGGGCGATGACAGCACCGACACTCTGGATGATAACGCTCACTGGGGTAGTTCCACCGGTTACCGAAAAGTACAGACTTGGGTGGGTAATCTAAATTACGAATGGATCTCCAACCACAAGCTGGGCATTTCTCTGCAGACCGGCGGCTTGCAGGACCTTACCGGCCTGGGCGCCAATGAGGTGGACGGCGATCACAGTGCCCTGGCGCTCTATTACCTGGGTGAGTATCAGAATTTCTACGGCAAAGCGTCCTATACCGCTATGACTCGAGACTTGCCCGAGCGCTATCGCGCTCGCGAGCAGCTGGCGGGCGAAATCGAAAATCAGCGCCTGGCGGCCGAGCTGGGTTACAACCTGGGGCCTTGGAATTTTTATATCGATCTCTCCAGTGCCGAGCCGGATACCCAGGGCATCCCATCCGAGCGGGTATACGCCGTTGCTCCGGGCCTTCGCTATGACTACGGGCCCGGCTGGCTCTACGTCGAATACCTCAATCAAACCGGGGGTGTCGACCGCAATGGCCAAGTTGCCCAAGGCGACTTTGACGCTCTCTACATCACCCTCGATTTTTATCTCTAAACCGCCGACAAAATAACCAAGCGAGTTTTTCTATGTCCGAGAATGAACCGCAAATCCCCGCTCCTACCGGGACAGATGCGCCCCAGACAACTCAAGCCACCTGGTACAAAATTAATCCGCCGGTGTTTATTGGCTCGGCCGTTATAGCGTTAGTGTTTGTGCTCTTCGCGGTGCTGTTTTCCGAACAGGCCGAGTTGGTGTTCGCGAGCGTTCAGGCTTGGGTAATTCAAACTGCCGGCTGGTTTTATATCCTTGCGGTGGCGCTGTTTTTGATCTTTGTTATTCTTCTGGCGCTTTCGGATTACGGCCGAATTAAGCTGGGACCTGATCACAGCGAACCGGACTACACCTATGGCTCCTGGTTCGCGATGCTGTTTTCTGCCGGCATGGGCATTGGTTTGATGTTTTTCGGCGTCGCCGAGCCGGTCATGCACATGATGACGCCGCCGGTGGGCGATCCCGCCACGGCCGAGGCAGCGCGCGAGGCCTTACGTATTACCTATTTTCACTGGGGTGTGCACGCCTGGGCGATTTATGCGGTAGTCGCCCTGGCGCTGGCCTACTTTGCTTTTCGGCAAAACCTGCCGCTGACTATTCGCTCGGCACTTTATCCTCTGATCGGCGATCGCATTTACGGGCCTATAGGCCATGCGGTGGATATTTTTGCCGTGGTGGGGACGCTCTTTGGCGTGGCCACCTCCCTGGGTTTTGGTGTCATGCAAGTCAATGCCGGGCTCAATTATTTATTTGGTTTACCGGTGGGCCCCTTGATCCAAGTCCTTCTGATTGCGGGGATTACCTGCCTGGCAACTATATCCGTATTCTTGGGGCTCGACGGCGGCATAAGACGAGTATCGGAGCTCAACCTGATTCTGGCGGTGAGTCTGATGCTGTTCGTGCTGGTCGTCGGGCCTACGGTCTATCTGCTGCAAACCTTTGTTCAGAACACCGGTTATTATTTGTCGAACCTTGTCGACGCCACCTTCAATCTTTACGCCTATGAACCGCGCGAGTGGATTGGCGGTTGGACACTTTTTTACTGGGGTTGGTGGATTGCCTGGTCGCCTTTTGTGGGTATGTTCATCGCGCGGGTTTCGCGCGGGCGCACCATCCGGGAGTTTGTTCTCGGGGTCTTGCTGGTCCCAGTGGGCTTTACGTTTTTGTGGATGACGGTGTTTGGCAATACCGCCGTGCATTTAATTCTCGAGCAGGGTTTTGTTCAGCTTGCCGAGGCAGTGGCCGCCGATAGCGCGGTAGCGCTGTTTCAGTTCTTCGAGTATCTGCCCCTTAGCACTATTGCCTCGCTGGTGGCTACGATTCTGGTGATCACATTTTTTGTCACTTCTTCGGATTCCGGGTCGCTGGTTGTGGATATGTTGACCTCGGGCGGCGCGGGCGATGAATCGCCGGTATGGCAACGGATCTTCTGGTCGGTGACCGAAGGCTTTATTGCCGCGGCGCTTTTGTTGGCCGGAGGCTTAGCTGCGTTGCAAACCGCCACCATTTCAAGCGCTTTGCCGTTCACCATTATCATGTTGTTGATGTGTTGGGGCTTGCTGCGTGCTTTGCGACTGGAGATTGTCAAACGCACCAGCCTGCGCGATGCCATGCTGGCTCCTCGGGCGGTGCACAATCCCATTTCCTGGCAAAAACGCCTGGCGCGCCTAGTGCATCAGCCCAAGCATGAGGACGTGATGCGATTTTTGTCAGAGGTAGTAAAACCCGCCTTCGAGCAGGTTTCGCAGGAGTTGGCCAAGC
>CAZKCY010000014.1:10369-15834 GCA_964551155.1 uncultured Marinimicrobium sp.
GGTGGCCAGCGACGATCAAGATCGAGTTTGGATTGATGTGGCCCACGGGAAAGAGGCGGACTTTTTCTATTCCGTCCACGCTCGGCCCTATACTCCGCCGTCGTTTGTGATGAGTGACACCCGTGGCAAGCGGGGCGAAAAACTGCGTTACTATCGCGCCGAAGTCTACTTGCGCGAAGGTGGACAGGATTATGATGTGATGGGGTGGAGTCCGGAGCAGTTGATTGCGGATGTGCTCGATCAGTACGAGAAGCACATGCACTATCTAAGCGCGGTGCGCTAAAGCGCCCGCCCGTTAGCGGGCTCTAGAAGCATAGCTTTCAGCGGCTCGCTAGTCCTTGGACAGCAACATGGCGATTAGGATTCGATCGACTTCGCTGACCGGTTGGTACTCAATGCCCAGCATATGCTCGCGGCGATGCACCACAGTAGCGCGTAGGCGCATGAGTTTGTGAGCACTTTCATCGATCACTGGTTCAAGATCGGGCGATCGAATATCTTCCAGTTCTATGGTCAGATTGATCCGATCGCCGGGCTTTAGGTCATAATCCTCAAGCAAGGCCAAACGAGCCCCTGAGGCGGACATGTCCAGCAAATGAACATTCCAATGGCCGGCTTCGTGCATCAGGGAGGCGTAAGCCCGAACCGGGTGGCGAGGGGTATCGCGGCGATTTTCCGTGGGGGTAGAAGTCATGGGCTAAGCCCCTAGGTTAACTGGCGATAAGCTCGGAGAGCTCGCGATCCAATGCCGCGGCATCGCCGAGATTCAGTTCTATTAAGCGGCGCAGGTGCGCTATGCTGCTGAGGTCGATAGACTCGCAGGCAAGCCCCATGTGCTGGGATTCCCGATGGGCGAGCCGGCACTGCATGATTATCTGGGCGCGGTTATCAAGTGCTATTTTGGCCTGAATCGGCTCTGTCGGGTCCAACAAATCAGCATCGGCCTGAACCGTCAACAAGCCTTTGAGAGAGATGTCTATCAAAGGCCCCGTCAATTCCAGTTCACCCTGAGTCAATTCGACCTGGGCATCAAAAGGAACGCGGCTGAAACGTCTTTGCTGAGGGTTTTCTACAATAGTGTCTCCGATTAAGCGTATCATTGAAGAAGCATTGCCGTCAGTGTAGCTGTTTTTTTCCAAGCAAACCAAATGCTCCGTTGAAATTTGCCTGGGTATGGGCGCAACCCTATAATTCTCGAGCTTTTTCAATAATAACGAGACTTGCTTATGATCACGACCGGCGCAAATGCCTCAGAGTTGAGAGTGGGTATCGACCTTGGGGGCACAAAGACCGAAGTGATCCTCTTGCGTGGGGACAGCAGTGAAGTCTTCCGATACCGGCTGCCTACCCCCCGGGAAGATTACCATGCCACAATCGAAACCATCGCTGAGCTGGTAGAGCGAGCGGAACAGGCCGCCGATAAGACTTTGTTGCCGGTGGGAATCGGTATACCGGGAACCGTATCGCGCAAAACCGGCTTGGTTAAAAATGCCAACTCCACTTGGCTCAACGGCCGTCCACTGCGCGAGGATTTAAGCACACGCCTCAAGCGGGAGGTGATGCTCACCAATGACGCCAATTGTCTGGCCGTGTCCGAAGCTACCGATGGTGCTGGCCAGGGCTACGATTTGGTGTTCGCCGGGATTTTAGGCACTGGCTGCGGCGCCGGTATCGCCTGGCGCGGCGCTCCGATTGTCGGGCCCAATGGCGTGGCCGGGGAATGGGGGCATAACCCCTTGCCCTGGACTGCCGAGCAGGAGTTAAAAGCGAGGCCCTGTTACTGCGGTCGTTACGGCTGCCAGGAAACTTTTTTATCGGGCACCGGGCTGGGCTTGTCCTATCACCAGCTAACCGGGGAGCTAGTCACGGGCGAGCAGCTGCTCCAAAAAGCGGATGGCGGCGAGAAAATGGCCGTCCAAGTTCTGAATCAGTACCTGGAACAGCTGGCCAAAGGTTTGGCGGCGGTGATCAATGTTTTGGATCCGGACGTGATTGTATTGGGTGGCGGGGCGTCCAATATCGCGCAGATATACCAGCGCGTGCCCGAATTGCTGTCGCGCTATGTGTTTGGCGGTGAGTGCGACACGCCTCTGAGAAAAGCCGTGCACGGAGATTCCAGCGGCGTGCGAGGAGCCGCCTGGCTCAATCCTATCGATTAGGCGTGGAGCCAGGACGATTTGCTTTTGCCCTATTTGTTGAGCGCTATCCAAATAAGCTGAAGCTCTCTACCCAAATAGGCTGAAGCTCTCCACATTCATCCAAAGGTGCAGCAGTATGGAAGCGAAGTAGCCCAGCGCAATCACCGGCATCCATTTCAGGTGGCCGAAAAAGGTATAGCTACCGCGCGCCGCGCCCATTAGCGCCACCCCGGCGGCGGAGCCAATAGACAACAGGCTACCGCCGGTGCCTGCGGTCAGGGTGATCAGCAGCCACTGGCCGTGGGACATTTCCGGCTCCATGGTCAGCACCGCGAACATTACCGGAATGTTGTCGATTACCGCCGAGGCCAGCCCAAGCGTGATGTTGGCAACGGTTGGGCCCCAGCCGCTGTAGAGGAAGTCGGACATCAGCGCTAGATAACCCATAAAGCCCAGGCCGCCCACACACATCACCACGCCGTAGAAAAACAGCAAAGTGTCCCACTCGGCGCGTGCCACCTTGTTGAATACATCGAAAGGCACCACGCTGCCCAGGCGCCGCAGAGCTTCCTCATCGCCTTTTTGCTCAGCCAAAGCGCGTTTGCGCGCCAGAGAACCGGGCAGAGTGCGGCGCAGGAAGTAACCAAAAAACTGCAGGTAACCCAGGCCCATCATCATGCCCATAACCGGAGGCATGTGCAGGAAGGTATGCACGGCGACCGCGGTGGCAATGGTGAGCAAAAACAGGGTCAGGATCCGAAAGGCGCCGCGCTTGAGTTCCACTTCTTCATAAACCGCGGAGGGTTTGCGGTCCTCGACGAAGAAACTCATGATCACCGCCGGCAGGAAGTAGTTGACCAATGCCGGGAAAAACAGAATCAGAAATTCCTGAAACTCGACGATACCCGCCTGCCAGACCATCAGAGTGGTAATGTCGCCAAAGGGGCTGAAAGCGCCGCCGGCGTTGGCTGCGACCACAATATTGACGCAGCAGAGGTTGATAAAGCGGTTGTCGTCCGGGGCCATCTTGATCACCACGGCGCACATCAGCAGGGCGGTGGTCAGGTTGTCGGCGATCGGGGAGATAAAAAATGCCAGAAAACCGGTAATCCAGAACAGGGTTTTGTAATTAAAGCCCTTTTGGATCATCCAGGAACGCAAAGCATCGAATACCCGGCGCTCTTCCAAGGCGTTGATGTAGGTCATCGCCACCAGCAGAAACAGCATCAACTCGGCGAACTCCAGCAGCGTATGCCGGAAGGCGTCGGTCGCCGCCTCTGGTTGACCGGCTTGGGTATACACCCAGCCAATCAAAATCCAGATAATGCCCGCCGCTACCAACACCGGTTTGGATTTGCGCAGGTGCAGTTTTTCTTCCCCCATCACCAGCAAGTAGGCGATAGTGAAAATAATCAGAGCGAAATATCCGACGCCGCTGGCGGTCAGATTGAGAGTGCCGGTGGCAGCCATAACCTGCGGACACAGGGCCGCAAGCAAGCCACCCGTCAAAAGCCGAAGCAGACGAGGTTTCCAGGTCATTTGAGTTCCGTTTTTCTGGTTGGGAAAATCGAGCAGGACACGACAAAAGTCGCAGGGCGCCTTAAAAACGCGCGGATTTTAGCACAACTAAAAGTTATATTGGCAGGAGTTGGGGAGGCTTTTTTAGGTAGTCGGTGATGACTTTGTAGGTGCGTCCGGGTAAGTGAGGCGGAGATTCAGACCGGGCGAGCGTGCGAACTGGTTGAGCCCAAACCGGGACGAAGCGATAGCTTCGCCCCGGCTTGAGTTGCCACAAAGAGCGCGATCAGTGCTTCAACGGCTTGTACTTGACCCGCTTGGGCTGAGCGTTTTCGCCTTTGCGTTTGACGAAGTCCTCGTGGTATTCAGTGTAATTGCCTTCAAAGAACACCACTTCCGAGTCACCTTCATAAGCCAGAATATGAGTGGCAATCCGATCCAGGAACCAGCGGTCGTGGGAGATCACCATCACGCAGCCGGGAAAGGCCAGAATCGCATCTTCCAGCGCGCGCAAGGTCTCGATATCCAGATCGTTGGAAGGTTCGTCGAGCAGTAGCACATTGGCGCCCTGTTTCAGGGTGTGGGCCAGATGCAGCCGGCCGCGCTCACCACCGGAGAGTTCGCCGACCCGCTTTTGCTGGTCGGAACCCTTGAAGTTGAACCGACCGACATAGGAGCGCGAAGGCACCTCGTAGTTGCCGATGCGAAGTATGTCCTGGCCATCGGAAATCGCTTCCCAGACGGTCTTTTTATCGTCCAGCTCCTCGCGGCTCTGCTCCACATAGGCCACCTTGACGGTTTCCCCCAGGGTGATTTCGCCGGCGTTGGGCTTTTCCTGGCCGGTAATCATTCGGAATAGGGTCGATTTGCCAGCGCCGTTGCCGCCCACTATGCCCACCACCGCGCCTTTGGGCACGCTCATAGTCAAATTGTCGATCAACAACCGGTCGCCATAGCCTTTGGTGACCCCGTTCAATTCGATCACCTTGTCGCCCAGGCGCTCGCCCGGCGGAATGTAGATTTCATTGGTTTCGTTGCGGGCCTGAAATTCCTGCGACTGCAACTCGTCAAAGCGGGCCAGACGAGCCTTGCTCTTGGATTGACGGCCTTTGGGATTCTGACGCACCCAGTCCAGCTCGGCTTTCAGGGCTTTCTGGTGTGAGGCTTCAGCACGCGATTCCTGGGCCAGGCGCGCTTCCTTGGCTTCCAGCCAGTCGCTGTAGTTGCCCTCGTAGGGAATGCCATGACCGCGGTCCAGCTCCAGAATCCAGCCCGCGGCGTTGTCGAGGAAGTAGCGGTCGTGGGTAATAGCCACGACGGTACCGGAGAATCCCTGCAGGAACTGCTCCAGCCAGTAAACGCTCTCGGCGTCCAGGTGGTTGGTGGGCTCGTCCAGCAGCAGCATATCGGGGCGTGACAGCAGCAGGCGGCAGAGTGCCACCCGGCGTCGCTCACCGCCGGAGAGTTTGCTCACATCGGCGTCCCAGGGCGGCAGGCGCAGGGCGTCGGCGGCCACTTCCAACTTGTGATCCAGATTGTGGGCGTCCCAGGCCTGAATGATATCCTCCAGCTGGCCCTGGCGTTTGGCCAGAGCGTCGAAATCCGCGTCGGGCTCGGCATAGGCCGCGTACAGCTGATCCAATTCGGCGAGCGCATCCACCGCTTCGCGCATGCCGTCTTCGACATTGCCGCGCACATCCTTGGTTTCGTCCAGCTGCGGTTCCTGGGGCAGGTAGCCCACTTGGATGCCGGGCATTGGGCGGGCTTCGCCGTTGTAATCCTGATCCACGCCCGCCATGATCCGCAGCA
>CAZKCY010000015.1:0-14018 GCA_964551155.1 uncultured Marinimicrobium sp.
ACACAAATATTGATTAGTATGGCGCTTAAATCACCATTCTGTATCTGACCGAGCCCGGTTGAGCCAGATGAAGGCTAAGAAGTAAGAAGCTTGGTTGAGTATGAAGAATCACAAGCTGCTGAAGGTTTTGGCATTCAATTTAGCCAATTCGGTCTTGGTTTTGCGCAGCTGATCCTGGCTAGCGGCGTGGACGGCGACGACAAATTTACCCTCCCGCAGCGCCTTTTGGGCCGCCACTATATAGGGTGCGTGATCCGGGCGCAGGGTTACCAAGCCGCCCCACATCAAGCCAAATAAGGTGCATACCCCTATTAGAGCCGCGCCCGAGAAGACAGGGTTGAAGGCGACGAAACTCACACCCAATCCCATCAACACTAGATAGAGGGCCAAGCCCAGCGCCGCGCCCAGCAGTCCGAGCTTGAGGTGCGAACGAAGCATGGTACGCCAAATGCCCTTATCCTCGGGCTCCAGCTCCCAGCCCGGGTGTCTGTCACCGGGCCGTACCAGGAACACTTGATCTTGCTTGAGACCCTCTAGCTCACGCAGACTTTCGAGCGCCGATTTCGCTTGGGACTCATCGTCAAAAATCGCACCAATTTTGTGGTCTAGACTCTCGCCGGTCACGCGCGCGGATTGCTTCATCGCTGAACCTCCTGAAAACTTACGCAATGATCAAAACAATCATCTCGTTCTTTCAAGGTAGTCAGGATCGGAGTGAATTTCTAGAGCTGAGAGGCCAAAACCACCTGTCTCGCCCCTTTTGAGGAGAGACAGATGAGGACGAGACAGGCCGGGAACTGCGGTGAGGGTTGGGTTAGAGCTTGCCGTCGGTGATTTGCCGATGGGCGTAGTCCACCGCCCGGGCGGTCAAGGCCATATAGGTGATGCTCGGGTTTTGGGTGCCGGAGCTGGTCATGCAGGAGCCGTCGGTGACGAAGACGTTGGGCACTTCGTGCATCTGGTTCCATTTGTTCAGTACGCTGGTTTCGGGATCGTGACCCATGCGTGCGGTGCCCATTTCGTGAATACAGGCGCCGGGCGCAGTCGCGCTGTTGTAAAAGCTAATGTCGGTGCAGCCCGCCGCTTCCAACATTTCTACCGCGCACTGGACGCCGTGCTCGCGCAATTTCTGTTCGTTTTCACGCAGCTTGGCATCGAAAGTAATCAGCGGCATACCCCACTGGTCTTTCTTACTAAAATCCAGGTACATGCGGTTTTCATGGTAGGGCAGCATTTCGCCGAAACAGGTCATTCTGATGTTATAGGCGCCGGGCTTGAACACTATTTCTTTAAGGTCCTTGCCGATAACCCCAACCGGTGCATTTTCGATGCGCTTGGATTCGCCCTGATAGCTAAAACCACGCCGATAATCTTGCCGCTGAGTTTGTTCGTCGAGATTGGTAAAGCGTGGGATGTAAAAACCGACCGGCTTGCGACCGGAGTAGTAAGTGTCCTTCAAGGCGGGAAGAATACCCTGAGCGCCCATGCCGTAATGGTGGTCCATCATATTGTGGCCCAATTCACCGCTGCCGTTGCCCAAACCATTGGGGAAAGTTTCCGAACGGCTGTTGAGCAGAATCGCGGTGGTACCCACGGTACTGGCGTTGCAGAAAATAATGCGCGCGGAGATCTCCAGCTCTTCGCCGGTTTCTGCATCCTTCAAGCGCACGCCGGTGGCCTTGGCGGTGGCCGGATCGTAGACAATTTCCTGAACAATGCTGTGAGGGCGAATAGTGAGGTTACCGGTTTCCTCGGCTACCGGCAGAGTTGCCGACTGGCTGCTGAAATAGGCTCCGTAGGGGCAGCCGCGCCAGCAGCGATCGCGCGCCAGACACTGACCCCTGTGACCTTTGTGCAGCTCGGGCTTGTATTCGGATAGATTGGCGACCCGGCCTGGCGTGACTACTCGACCGGGAAATTTTTCCGCCACGGATTCACGCAAATGCTGTTCGGCGCAATTGAGCGGAAACGGCTTCAGGAATTTGCCATCGGGGACCTGCTTTAGGCCCTCGGCTTGACCGGCAATCCCGACAAAGGGTTCGACGTAGTCGTACCAGGGTTCGATATCCGCATAGCGAATCGGCCAGTCGATGGCCACGCCTTCTTTTTTATTGGCCTCGAAATCTATATCGCTCCAGCGATAGCAATGCCGGCCCCACATGATCGAGCGACCGCCGGTGTGGTGACCGCGAATCCAGTCAAAGCGCTCGTCTTCCTGATAAGGGTACTCATCGTCTTTGTTGATCCAGTGTTTATTGGCCTGGCGTACCCACCAGGGCAAACGGTTTTGTTTGTAATAATGTTGCTCAATTTCCTCTTGGGGCACCCGGTCTTGATGGGGCAGGTCCCAGATATCGTCTTGGGCGGTGGGGTAGTCGCCATGGCTTACCGGCCGACCGCGTTCAAGCACCAAGGTCTTATAGCCTTTTTTGCACAATTCCATGGCGGCATAGCCGCCGCTGATGCCAGAGCCAATCACGATGGCATCGAAGTCTGTTTCAGTGGTCTTAATCATTATTTAATCGCCCAAGCTCGGTTATTCACTTCTTCCACAGAAATGCAAGGTTCGTATTTGCCGGGAATCGGCACATAGTTCAAATACTTCTCGCCAATCTCTTCCGTGGTCAAATAATAGGCAACCACCTGTTGTTTTAGGTCGGTAAGACAGGCGCGCGCGCTCGCCAGCTCTTGGTTCTGCCCAAGCTCCAGATCACGCAATAATTGCTCCCGGCCAAGATCCTCAAGCTCCGCAAAATTCCCCTCGCGCAGATAGTTCTCAAGCTGTAGCCAGTGAAGTTTGAATACCGATCTATAGTCTTCATCGAAGATCAGACCAATCATGGAATCGACCCTTGCTGGCACCTTTACATCAGACGCCGAGGGGCTGTCGGTGCGCGGCAGAAGCGTATCTGCCAGCAAGGTGAGCAGCAGAAACTTGTCCGGCGAAAAGTAATGCAAAACCCCTATATCAGTGGTTTCTTTGGAATCGGCCTGAAGATTATTGGGAGCTTCGGAACAGCCCGACAATATAGCGCCGGCCAAAGGGGCAGATACAGCCGCGCCGGTAATCCAGGCGGTATAGCGGAGAATTTCTCGTCTATTCATTAAGGAGGCCTATCGGTGCTTTTTCGTTATTTTGAGTCGTCAGTATAGGAACAGCTCGACGCTAGGTCCTAAACGACGCCGGAGCTACGCTAAGTATTCCCGCTGATCTCTCTCGAGCGAGTTTAACCGATTCTTTTGGGTCAGGTAACCCCAGCCGTGGAGGGGCTCAACGCAAGTCTGGGCGAGCGCCTAACCATTCAAACCAATGATTATATAAAAGTGCAAAAAGTCTTCTCTTTGATAGGTCGTAGCTTGGCAATCCGCCCGTCAATGCGGTAGATCCTTGGGCACCATCACCGATTGCTGGAGCCAGCGTTCGAACCTGAGATTGAGCTCTTCCTGATTCTCTGACCACCACTGAGCATCCATTTCGATGGCGGTCGTCATGTTTTGCTCCGCGGTCGGCAATTGGGCGCGCGTTTCAGGCTCAATCAGCTTTAGGGAGGACCGGCGAACCGGTCCGTAAGGAATGTAGCTCGCTTGGCGCGCCAGACTACGGGTGGAGGTGGCGAATTGGATAAAGTCTTTGGCCCGATCGACATCTCGACTGTGCTTGGGTATACCCCAAACGTCGTAAACCCATACCTGATGATCCCAGAGTATCTCCAAAGGCTCGCCTCGTTCAACGGCGGCGGGGATCCTGCCACTAAACACCGACGACATGACCACCTGACCGGTTTCGAGCATTCTTACGGCATCCTGGCCGGTCTCCCACCAGTCGATATAAGGTTTTATCCGGGTCAAAACATCAAAGGCTCGATCTACACCGACTTCGGTGGAAAGCACTTGGTAGACCTTATCCCGCGCTACCCCATCGGCAATCAGCGCCCATTCCAAATTAACCTGGGGCGTTCGGCGCAGTCCTCGGCGACCGGGAAATTTGTCCAGATCGAAAAAGTCTTTGATGCTTTGGGGCGCCTTCTTTAATCGTTCCCGGTCGTAGCCGACCACTGTGGAGGCAACCACGCTACCGACTCCACAGGGCATTAGACTGGCGCTGATAAAATCCTCCTGGGCGGGAGTACCGTCGGGCGCCGAAGGCAGCATGGCGGGATCGATTTTTTCCAGAAGCCCTTCCTCGCAAGCTTTAATCGCGTCAAAGAGCTCCAGATCGACGACGTCCCAATGCACGTTCCAGGAGCGCACCTGGCGGCGGATTTCGTCAATGCCACCACTGTACTGGAGCACATTTACCCGGATACCGGCTTCTTTTTCATAGGGGCGAATAAAGCCCAGGATCTGGCTTTTGACGTAGGCGCCGTCCCAGGATACGACATTCAACTGCTGCTGAGCTGAAACCGAAAAGCTCAGCAAAACTCCACCAATTGCCACGCCCCAGCGAAACACCTTTGCTCGTATCATAAGCTCACCAGTAAAAACCAATGTTCACATTGAAACGGCTGTGCCACTCATCTTCGCCGCCCTCTGCCATGGATCCGGCGCCGAAAAAAGGCATGTTGTTGGCGAGGATATAATCCACATAAGTGAACAGCGCTCCACTGCCGATAGCGCAACCGATAGTGTTGATTTCGGAATCGAGATTCGCGCCCCTGTCTTTAAAAAGGCGGGAATAGTCGTTGTAGCAAATAATCTGCTCAACTTGCGGCCAGGGTGAATCAAAGTTATAGGCAATGTTAGCCACGGCTATGTCGGCAGAACTGGCGATATCGTAGCTGGCTTCAAATGCACCCAGTCTGACGGCGCCGGGATCGACACCCGCCGGGCTAACTGGATTGAATTCGTAGCGACTGCCCTGCAACTGAAAATTCCAGCGTCCACAGCGGCTGTCCATATGGGCCGCGGCAGACCAGTGGTCGCCCCGGCTGTCAGTGGTGGCATTGAAAAGCTCGCCGGTTTGCGCTGAGCCACCCAGCTCGGTTTCACAATCCGAGCCCTTGCCAAAGGTATAGGCCAGCCGGGCATTGGCCTGATTGATTTTTTCGTTCTGCTGCTCACCAACGCGCACCAGATCGAAGGCGTAGCGCCCCAAGTCAGTGGCGTCATTCAACTCTTCATTCTTATAGAAAGCCAGATGGCTACTCCAGGGGCCATCTTCGCGCTGATATTTGACACCCATATCGTAGTTATCAGCCAAACCGGCATAGTAAGGCACCCCGAACCAGGCGTTGTGAGCCGCATAAGGTAGCAACCCGAAGGGCACTCGATGAATGCCAAACTGCAGCTGGCTCTGATCCTCGAATTCATAGCCCAACCAGCCGTGATGAATGGTGTGCATGTAGGAGTAATAACGGTACTCAGCCGAAATCAGGATATTGTCGACCTTGCCGTCAATGTTGAGACGGAACACATCCAGACCACTCTCGCCTCGCTTGGTTTCGGAGGCCGGGACAAAATCCCGATACACAAGATTAAAGCGCAAGGCACCGCCGATATGGATTTCAGGCTCAACCGCTTGTTCGGGGGTATCGGCCAAGTCTTGGCTCAGTCGTTCCGTGCCGGGTACCGCCTGCCCGAGATCTTCCATAGGAACGGCCTCAGCCTCGGCATCCGGATTTGATTCGTGCGTCATGCGCTCTTCACGAATTATGCTCGGTTGTTGCCGCTCGTCAGGGAGTCGCTCTTCCAGCTGTTCAAGGCGCGCTTTTAAAGCCTCGATTTCGCGCTTTAGATTCTCTACCTCGGTTCCATTCTGGGCCTGAGCGGTTACCGAGAAAACCACCAGCATAACAATACCCAGTCCTTGCCTCAGAGCCTTTGCCTCGGAAACAGTTTTCAACAGCTTGCCTGCCGTGGGTTTGCTCATCCTAACTACCTTTGCAGTCGAAGCGGTCGCAGGTAATTCAAACTAAGCCGCTTGTTCAGCGCTTCAATAGCGAAGCTTCTGATTGCCACTAAGCCGCGCAGCCATCAATTAGCAGCGGAGCTGCCTGACCAACACTTGTAGTGACGACGAATGAAGGGAAAGCCAGTTTTCAATATAGTAGGGATAATCGGTTTTGCAACTGAGGGCTAAAATACAGGAAGGGAGGAGCTTTACACTGCCCCTTGTGCGCTGGAGCACCTCAAGCCGGTTGCAACGGCTTGAGGTGATGAGCAGCTCTGTTACTGATGCTTCAAGCGAGCGGTTATTTCCACTTCCAGCTTCATTTTATCGTCGAGCAGCCCGGCAATGAAAACCGTCGCCGCTGGGCGCGCTTCGCCCAAATATTTTTGAAACACCGGCCAGCAGGGTTCGAAGTCGGCTTTGTTCGGAAAAATGTAGTGCACGCGCACCGCGTCAGCAAAGCTGGCGCCGGCTTCTTGAAGAGCTTGCTCAATATTCTTGAAACACTGCTCTGCCTGCTCTACCACATCGTCAGATATGGATTTGGTCTGATAATTAAAACCGGTGGTTCCGGAAACAAAAACGTAATTGTCATCGACCACTGCTCGCGAGTAGCCGATCTTTGCTTCGTATTCCGAACCGCTTGAGATTAATTTGCGTTGCATTGGTCACTCACCTAGAAAATCGCCCAGTGGGCGAACACCATAAAAATTCACATTGTTTCAACGGCCAAACCTATAGGGCCGCCCGGCATTATAAGCGCGCGTCCAGATAATTTGGAAAGAGTTTGATTTAGAGACAATGACAATGAGGGATTTGAACCTCGTCCACTAGGCGCATTACCGCCTCGCGGTGCTCTCGGCCCGACACTTAAAGACAGGATTCGATGCCCAAGCCTGGCTTGGGCATCGAATGAATCGGAAACAATTACTCGAAGTTTCGCTCTCTGCTGGCGGGATGCCAGGGATCGGGTACATAGCGAGTACGTTCCAGAAACTTGTAATGCTCCAAGTCGTGTTCCGGCTGTTCATAATTGGCCGGTATGGCGCGTCCGGAAATACTCTGGAAGTAGAGCACGCTGGAGTCCCGCCAGCGCACCGCGTCGCGCTCCTGAACCTCGAGCAGGGCTTTGACGTGCGCAAAGCGCTCTGGATCAATGGTGCCTTCGATTTGATCCCACTTGCGCTGCATCTCGCGCACTTGCTCGACCCCCAGATAGTACTTGTGAACCAACTCTTCCCAAAGGGTGCGGCCGGAGTTCATCTTGTGATCCCAGTCTACATGGTGGAACCAGAGTAAATATTCCTCGGGAATTTCATCCAGGCTGGCGAACATACGCTCGACTTCCGGATGGTACTGCTCTACCGCATTGGAGCCGGTTTCGGTGCGATCAAACCCTATGCCGTCGGGTTCGGCGCGGTGGTAGTAGACCGCGGTCCAGTCCGGCCGGCCGGATTCCGCCAGCCAGGGCGCCGGACCGTAGTGATGGCCCTGGTCGTAGAGGTGCGTCAGGCCCAGTGGCATCCGATAATTGACCCCCGCCTCACGCGACTCGGCCATGATCTCGCTCACAGGATCGAGAAACTTCTGATCATTGGTGAAGGTCATGCGCATCCATTCGTCGGCGATTTCCTCTGAGCTTAGAGTGTAATCCCAGGCCAGACGGCCGAAGGCATACCAGCTCGACTGCACGAAGGGATGGCCGGTCCAGTTGCGATCTGTGCCCGGGTTGATCACTGCGGCCATGCCGGTGCGGCTGTAATCAAACACCTCGCCAGCGATGACCTTGCCCACAGTGGAGCCTTCGCCTTTGGCGTATGTATCGGCGTTCAAAACTTCGGTGAACAGCGGACCCATATAGGCCAAATGATAAGAGAAACCGAAGTACTCCTGAGTGACCTGCACTTCGAGCATGGTATTGGTTTTTTCCATGGCGCCGAACAGGGGCGAGAAAGGCTCACGGGGCTGGAAGTCGATGGGGCCGTTCTTTACCTGCAGAATGACGTTCTCTTTGAACTTGCCGTCCAAAGGCTTGAATTCGTCAAAGGCTTCGCGATAGCGGTCGCCCTGCTCCGGGGCGTAGACAAAGGCACGCCAAACGACCACGCCATTGAAAGGCTCGAGCGCTTCGGCCAGCATATTGGCGCCCTGGGCGTGATCGCGGCCGTAGCCCTGGGGTCCTGGTTGACCTTCGGAATCGGCTTTCACCAGAAAGCCGCCAAAGTCGGGAACATAGTCGTAGACTTTTTTGACGCGATCTTTCCACCACTGACGAACAGCGGGGTCCAGTGGATCGGATGTCTCGGTGTCACCAAATAAACGCGGCGAATCGTAGTTGATGGAGAGATACATCTTGATGCCGTAGGGGCGGAAAATATCCGCCAGAGCAGCGACTTTTTTCAGGAACTCATCGCTGAGAATGCGCGGGTCGGCGTTGACGTTGTTGACCACTGTGCCGTTAATTCCCAGGGAAGCGTTGATGCGCGCGTAGTCGTGGTAACGAGGATCCTCATAGTGCGGCAGGCTACCCCAACGCCAAAGCGACAGCCCCGCATAACCGCGCTCAACCAAGCGGTCGAGATCGTCCCAGTGGTTCACCATACGGTGCTGCACCTTGGGCGCCGAGGCCAGATCCAGGTCATTGATGCTCTGACCTGTCTGAATCATGCGCAACAAATGAAAGGCGCCGTAAAGCACCCCCACGTCGGACTGACCGGCAATCACTGTCGCTGGCCGACCTTTGACCTTGGTATTTAACAGCAGAAAACCTTCGGGTCCGACTTCAGCCAAACGCTGCTCCAGGCCCAATGACGAGATCAGAGCCGATTTTTCGGGCGTTCCCAGGACCAATGAACCGCGTCTTGCCAGGCTGTCGTCTTGCTTTATTGGCTCGCCCAAGAGACCGCCCAGGCCCTGGCGCAACTCTTTAGCGGCGATATTCAGAGTGGGCGACTCGCTGTCCAGCACTAACTGACGCAGCTGTTTGCGGTAAGCCTTGCGCTGGGTGTCGTCGGCCACAACCTCGTAGCGCAGCCACATGCGATAGCCGTCTTCAGCGCGCACCGCAGTGGCGCCCGCCATGAGAATAAGGGTAAGAAATAGAACCAGAAGTCTGCACATAAAAAACTCACACTTGCCGCTAGCAACCAACCGATGCACCGCCCAAAGGGCCTGCGCACCACCACGGGCCATATTAAAGTCATTTAAACCATAAGTATAGGAGCCGGCGCCGAGCCGGGCTCGAGGCTGGCAGGGCTAGACTTCGTCCGGGCCGCGAAGCATCTCAATCAGCTCGTCTATGTCCTTGGCGGCCGCTGGAGAGAGATCGATAATGGCAAACCCTGCCCAATGCTTGCCGTTGTAGCCAGCGCTGCGGGTCCAGAGGCAGTCGACCCCCATATGAATGGTTTGGTGACCATTGATTGGCCGAGGCAGGTGCAAATCCAGTTGGTAAAGCTTGTCTTCATCCAGAGGCTGATCGCCCATCAACATCAAGCCTTTGCCGTGAATATTGACCAAGCGGCCCAGATAGACATCCCGCAGACTGTCGTAGACGTCAACCGCATCGGTTACCCCATGGCGCTCAAGACTTCGCTGCTGTTCAATCATGATTCGCTGCTCCGTCCTCGCTGCCCACTCGGGTATTGAGGTGTTGATAGATATTCTCCAGCGCCCGCTCAAAGAAAGGCTTGGTGCTGCCGGCAATAATTTTGGCTCTGCCCGCCAGCATATCGCGAGCCAGCTGCAGGCCTGAATTCATGGCTACCTTGCGGCCTTGTTGATCAACCATCATGTAGTGCAGGGTGCGCTTGTTGTACCAGGAGACCTTTACCCGCCGGCCGCCTTCGAACTCAAACCAGGTACCGAACTCAATCATTTTTAAATTGTCGACCAGCTTGCGCTCCTCCGGGGTAATGGGCTCGCCGACGCCGCTGTTCTGTCCGGCTTTCTCCGCCGCCATGGACTCGAGCTTCGAGCGCATGGGCGCGGGAGCAGGCGCGGCTTTGCGGCTCTGCAAGGCCATTTTTTGCAGTGCCTGGGCGGCCTCTAGCAGCTTGCGTCCCTTGGCTTGTTCGTAACCTATAGTATCGAAACCGCTTTGCAGCCCCTGCAACACCCCTTTTTGCACCTCCAGTTGTCGATCTTTGTCGGCCTGCAGAATCTTAGGCTCCAAAGTCCAGAGCAGCTCATCGATGATCTTCAAAGCCAGTTGCCAGCTTTCGGAGCGTTCGCCATAGCGCAGCAGCACAAATGATAAGTAATCGGACCAAGGCTGCAGCAACAATAACAGCACTGCCGAAGGCAGCTCGCGGCCATCGGTGCGCTGCCGAACTTCGTCATTGACCCTCTGCTTGGCCTCGCGCAGTTTTTCCTCGCCCTGGACTTTCTCCAGCGCTCGACGCTCCATCAACTCCTGCCGGCGCGCCAAATTATGGGTGTAGGAATTAAATTCCAGACGCATTTCGGCGAATAGGCGCACGTCGTTCTTAAACTCCGCCAACAAACGGAACACCGTCGTCTTAATCTTGTTGTACATGTCGTACTGACTGGTGCCGTCGTTACTGACCCAGCGGGCGCCCGCTTCAGCCAGGCTGTTGAGCAACATGCGCGCCGGGTGCTCGGTCTGCTCGAAAAAGTCCTTATCGATAAAGGCAATTTTCAAAAAGGGCGTATGCAGATAACTGAGCAGAGTCTTTACCGAATCGGGCAAATTGTCGTCAGAAAGCATGTATTCAAACAGCAGCCCCACCAGATCGATAGTGTCCATATCGCTGGCATCGACTTGGCCGGGTTCATCGCTCTCGGCGGCAATTTGGGCAATCATCTGCTGGCTTACTTCGCGCACCGAAGGCGGTTCGGCCAGCGCACCCCCCTCCTGCGCCATGGCCTGCTGGGAAGTCTGCCAGGCCTGAGCCTGAAGATTCTCAAGCACATTAACCAGCTGCTGACTCGAGTAAGGCTTGGCCAGCCCCGCATGGTAAGGCGTACTGCCGATTGTGGGCTCGCTTGAACCTGACTGGGGCACAGAGCTGGCCGCCGCCGAAACACCAGCGCGTTGCCCCAAATGCCCCTGGAGGAGCCGAATGGCATTATAAAGTCCGGCCTGATACTGGCTGTCGGCAGGATTACCCTCGCCGCTCAGCAGCCGATCGGTGGCTCGACGCTGAGGAATCGCCCCGGGTTCGGGCGCTACCTCATCCGGATCGGGGTCGATCGCCTGCTCTTCGGCAGGCGCTGTTGCGCCGCCATCGGTGGTAGTGGCGGTGTAGCGAAGATTGGGCAGCAGCTCCTGGTCAATCAAATAGTCATTGACCTGATCGTAAAGTTCTTCGAGCGGGTTGATAACCTCGCGCTCAAAGGTTTTATAGCCAATAATTTTAGTTTTGTTGTCCAGTTCCAAAGCGCCTAGCGCCTTGCGCAGCGCTTCACAAAACTGCACTGGACTGAGGGGGTTACTGCGCTCGTCGGGTTTGTCGCCATCGTTGAGCAGCGCCAAGCGCTGCTGCATGGCCCACAAGGGTCCGGACAGGAAACTGTCGGCCCGGTGCGTAATGGACGTAATGGCAATGGTTTCTTCCAGGTCGGAGTGCTCGACCAGAGACAGCATGTCGCCGCTGAAACGCTCTTCACCGGTCAAGGTATTGAGCATTTTGTTTTTGAATTTAATGAAGCCGTTATTGAGCCGCTGGCAGAACTCTTCTTCGATTTCTTTCTGGGCCGTGCCCAATAGACGCCTAATTTCAAACAGAGCCATCTGCTCGCGATTGGAGCGGGCCCGTTCGGCATAGTCATCAAGCAGGTCGCACCACTGGCGCCAAAATGCGGGAAAAACTCGCCGCGCATAGTCGCAGGTAAAGTCGCGACACTGCTTGAGGTGCTGGGTAACCTGTTGCTGAGTCAGCGGGCTGCTTTGTTCGCTATTGCGCCGCTGATCGGCGTCTCTGGAGCTTGCCATAACCTTCTGTTTCCGTGATCGCCATTGTGAAAATTCCATCTCGCAACCCTGCTACTGGACAACCGGAACACCAGCCGCCAAACCGAGACAGGCATTAAAGCGCGCCCAACCCGGTCACCCCCTTATCGAGAAGGCGCCCATAACCAGAATGGCTCTTTTGGTGCACTTTGTCGATAGTAAATTAAGAGCACTAAATGTGCCATATGCCTCGGACAGAAAGATGCCCCCCTAGCGAAGCGGCGGGCTGCAACTCAATTCCCACGCACCAAATTGGAACTCTGCGCCCAAGCGCGCACCATAACGCGCCACAACCAGAGCATTAGCCGGGCTTGAACCACCGCAACTAGGCGATAAACAAACTGGTACTGATATTGCTACGGCTAAAGGGAAGACGTTGTCCGCACTCTGGTGATTCTGGACAAGCACTGTCGAACAATCAATGGAGAGCTAGGGTTCCGGCTGAACTTAACAGCGACTGGACCGAGAGCTCTCGACCTTGCAGTTGGCCACTGGGCCTCGAAGGTTACACGGCGGGATAAAAGCCCGGGAGACTAAGGCAGGACAGGATGCGCCCCTCGGGGGTTTTGCCTGCCGCCAGAGTGCTCCTATAACCGTTGTACCCTTGGAGGTTTACCAACATGAAGCGACTTTCCTCTCTAACCGCACTCGCCTTTTGCCTAGTTTTGACCCTTCCGGTCAGCGCCGCTGAACCCTTTAAAGTTTGCTGGTCGATCTACGTCGGCTGGATGCCCTGGGGCTACGGCGATGAGCAAAAAATCATCGACAAATGGGCCAAAAAGTACGACATCGAAATTGATGTGGTGCAAATCAACGACTACATCGAATCCATCAACCAGTATACCGCCGGTCAATTTGACGCCTGCAGCATGACCAACATGGACGCTCTGACCATTCCCGCCGCAGGCGGCGTCGACAGTACCGCCCTGATAGTGGGCGACTTCTCCGATGGCAACGACGGAGTAGTGTTGAAAGGCGAAAACAAAACCCTGAAAGACATCGAAGGCCAAAGGGTCAACCTGGTGGAGCTGAGCGTGTCTCACTACCTGCTTGCCCGCGCCCTGGAAACTGTCGATTTGAGCGAAAGAGATGTCCAGGTGGTCAACACTTCCGACGCCGACCTGGTAGCGGTCTGGAACACCGGCGACGTGACCTCGGTGGTGACCTGGAACCCCCTGCTGAACGAAATCCTTAACCAGCCCAACAGCAACCTGGTGTTCGACTCCTCACAGATTCCAGGCGAAATCATGGATCTGCTGGTGGTCAACACCGAGACCTTGGAACAGCATCCAGAACTGGGCAAGGCTCTGGTGGGCGCCTGGTACGAGATCATGGGCATCATGAAAGACGATGACGCCAAGGGGATCGCGGCCCGCACCGCCATGGGCGAAGCCTCGGGCACCGATCTGGCCGGCTACGAAGCTCAGCTGGACAAGACGCGCATGTTCTATGCGCCCGAATCGGCTCTAGAGCTGGTGAACAGTGACGAGCTGCTCAGCACCATGCAGAAGGTCGCCGAATTCTCCTTCAAACACGGTTTGCTGGGCGCCGGCGCGCCCGACGCCGGTTTCATCGGAGTCACCGGACCCAAAGGCACTTTCGGCAACAGCAACAACATCTAGCTGCGCTTTGACACCCGCTTCATGCAAATGGCCGCCGACGGCAAGCTTTAATCATCCTGCGGTAGAAAAGCCGGTAGGTCGGACTCCCTCGTCGACCCTCCGGCTGTTTCAGAGGAACTGTTATGAAACGGCTAGTCAATCTCACGCCCTCCAAACCGGTCAAGCTATTGCTGGGGCTGCTGCCCTTCGCCCTGCTGTTGGTGATCTATGTCCTGGCGTCCGACGCGCGTCTGGCGGTCAACCCCGATGACAAGCTGCTGCCCAGCTTCAGTCAGATGGGCGCGGCCATGGAACGCCTGGCGTTTGAGCCGAGCAAGCGCACCGGTGAATACCTGTTCTGGCAGGACACTCTGAGCAGCCTCAAGCGTCTCGGCATGGGCATAGGGATTGCCGCCAGCCTTGGCTTTGTGATCGGCTTATTCACCGGCGCCATTCCCACTCTCTATTCGCCTCTGGCGCCACTACTAACGGTTATCTCTTTGATCCCACCGCTGGCGCTGCTACCGATTTTGTTTATTGTTTTCGGCCTGGG
>CAZKCY010000015.1:14028-15643 GCA_964551155.1 uncultured Marinimicrobium sp.
CATTGATTGCGATTGGTGTAGCTCCCTTTATTGCCCGGGACATACAGCGCTGCACCTTGGAGATTCCACGCGAGCAACTGATCAAGGCGCAAACCCTGGGCGCGTCCAGCTGGCAGATTCTGGTGCGGGTGCTTATCCCGCAACTGCTGCCCCGGCTGATCAATGCCGTGCGCCTGTCGCTGGGCGCCGGCTGGCTGTTCCTGATTGCCTCAGAGGCCATAGCTTCCACCGACGGCCTGGGCTACCGGATCTTTCTGGTGCGGCGCTATCTGTCGATGGACGTGATTCTGCCCTATGTGGCCTGGATTACCCTGCTGGCCTTCAGTCTGGATTGGCTGCTGGCGCAATTGAGCCGGCGCGCCTTTTCCTGGCACCACAGCGGAGGAGCTTAATTATGAGCAATAAACCCATGCTCGAAGCCCGCAACCTGTGGAAGCTCTATGGCAACAACACGGTGTTGGAAAACATCAACGTCAGCGTCAAAGCCGGCGAATTCATCACTATGGTGGGCGCTTCCGGCTGCGGCAAAAGCACTTTTCTGAAAATGCTGTTGGGCATGGAATCGCCCAGTCGCGGTGAACTCTTATTGGACGATAAACCCATACCCGACGAACCCGATCAGAGCCGGGGCATAGTGTTTCAGCAGTACTCCGTCTTCCCCCATTTGACCGTGCTCGAGAATGTGGTGATAGCGCGCGAATTCGAGCGCTCGCCCATTATGGGCAAACTCTTCGGCGGCGCCCGGCGCAAGCTGAATGACGAAGCTTATCAATTGCTTGAAACCGTCGGCTTAAGCGCCGCCGCACGTCAGTACCCGCACGAGCTGTCCGGCGGCATGCGCCAACGGCTGGCAATCGCCCAAGCATTGATTCGTCGACCACGAATTTTGTTGCTCGATGAACCCTTTGGGGCTTTGGACCCCGGCATTCGCAGCGACATGCATCAGCTGGTTCGGCGTTTGTGGCGCGACAACGACTTGACCATTTTTATGGTGACCCACGACATCAAAGAAGGCTTCTCTCTGGGCACCCGTCTGTGGGTGTTCGACAAGTTGCGCAACGACCCCCAGGCCCCCGATGCCTATGGCGCCAGTATTACCTACGACCTGCCGGTGGAGCGAACCTCGCCGGAGCAATTGCAAACCATCGGCGCCCAGCTGAAGCAAGCCAACCAAGAGACTTAACCGGCGCTGATACTGCAAGAGAGCAAAGACTATGAACAAAATGTTTTATCAAACCACCCTGGCCGGCAACGGCCACTGGTCGCTGCAAATGCGCCGCGGCAGTCGCTTGACCTGCACCGATATCGAGGGCGGCGCCAATCTCGGCATGCTGTTTTACAACCCCGTGGATCTGCGCGAGCGCTACAACGCGCCCGACACGCTCAAGTGCCAACACACCTTTAAACTGCAACGCGGCAACTGTCTCTATTCGGATATGGGGCGAATCTTCGCTTCCATTATCGAGGACGACCTAAACTGGCACGACACTGTGTGCGGCAATATTCACGCTGAACAGGTCACCGAACGCTGGGGCGCGCGCGACTACCAAACCCAACAGAACGCCTGGCACCAAAACGGTCAGGACGCGTTTCTGGTGGAGCTGGGCAAATACGG
>CAZKCY010000016.1:0-14979 GCA_964551155.1 uncultured Marinimicrobium sp.
CGCCTCTCGCAGCGACTTTAAAAAGCTCAAGTTACTGGTCAATTCAGGAACCGAACTGATTACATAGCGAGTGTGTTTGAGCGGTAACTGGTCGGGCAAATCGGGATCTTCCAGATCGCCATACTGTGTTTCAAAACCTTCTTTTTGCAGAGCGCGTACCGACTGAGGATCAAAATCCACGCCCAGCACCGTCAGTTTTTTGCGATAGAGATTGCGCAGGATATCTCCGCCATAGCGCCCCAACCCAAAGACAATAGCGTCGTAATGGCGCTCCTCGTTCTGCCGGACTTGCGCCTCCCGGTGAGGTTGACGTTTTTCGAACATACCCAGCAAAGGCGCCAGACGGTCGTAGAGCGGATGGGAGTAGAGAATCATATAGGTCGACAGGCCGATGGTAATCATCCCCACCAGGGTTATCAGACCCACGACTTCCTCACTGATGTGGCCGAGATTCAACCCCAAGGCCGCGAAAATCAACGAAAACTCGCTGATTTGGGCCACTGTCAGACCGGCCAGAAAGGCGGTTCGCTTGCGATAGCCCATCAACCCCATAATCACCAGCACGATCAAGGGGTTGCCCACCAACACAAACACCGAAAGCGCCAAGGCGCCCCAAACCTGGGCGCCGAGCAAGGATAAATCCAGCTGCGCGCCCAGGTTGATAAAGAAAAACAGCAACAAAAAATCTCGAATGCTCACCAGCCGGCCGGAAATTATTTCCCGATAGTAGGTGGATGCCAGCGAGACGCCGGCGAGAAACGCCCCTACTTCCTTGCTGAAACCCATCAGATCCCCAAGGGCGGCCAGAACCAAAGCCCAGGCGATGGCGAACAGCGCCAGCAACTCTTGCGAAGTGGCCAGGTAGTTGGTGAGCCGCGGCAGTACAAAGCGCATCATCAGGCCGACAATGGCCACCATAGCGGCGCCTTTGAACAGCATTTCAACCAAGGCCTGAAATAGAGTTTGGCCCTCGCCCTCGGCAAGGGAGGCGAGCAAAATCATCACCAATATAACGACTATGTCCTGCACTATGAGAAAGCCGACCGCTATCTGGCCGTGGAGCGAATCTATCTCCCGCTTGTCGGACAGTAACTTGACGATGATGATCGTGCTGGAGAAGGTCAGAGCTACGGCAATGTACAGTGAGGCTAGAGGCGAAAAGCCCAGGCCCAGCGCCAGGACAAAGCCGAACGCCGAAGTAAAAATAACCTGCCCCAAGCCGGTGAACAAGGCCACACCGCCGGTGGTGCGGATCAGCGTTAAATCAAGCTTCAGGCCGACCACAAACAAGAGAATGGCAATACCGATTTCGGCCAAGAGGTGAATCTTCTCGCCCGAGTGAATCAGATCCAGCGCCGAGGGCCCCGCCAAAATCCCCAGCGCAATGAATGCGACGATCAATGGCTGCCGCAGCAAGCGCGCGAGCAGGCCGAACAGCGCAGCCATCAACAACAGGGCTGAGAACTCCACAAAGGGGTTTTCCGCCAGGATACGGGTGTCCATAAATACTGTTTCCTCCTCGCTCGTTATTTGAGCGAATCAAACGCCTGCAAACCGAAAGCGCACCAAAAAAGGGCGGCCGGGTAACCAAGGCGTCTCTGCCGAGGCAAGAACCCTGGACCTTGAGAAGTTGGCCGACTTATTGCTACATAATACGCCAGTGTGGTCCGAAGGTAGGGATCCGCCGACCGATGGGCAAATTTCTGGATACTTCTCTGTGATTTCAATCGCTTTTCAGCCGGAGCCTGGCATGCAGTACTCCCGACCCATGATTGAACTGGTGTACGAAATCCGGCGGCGCGTCAGCGCCGACCTTAAGCCGGGCATCAAGCTGGCCAATCCGGATATGTTTCAAGAGCTGGCCGACTACTACCGCTCGAGCAAAGACACCATCAGCAAAACGTTAATCAAAGAGCTGTTTTCATTGGCCGGTGAACCCTGGTCCAGCAGCTTAGACAAGGCCGCCGAACCGATTGCACCGCGGCAGGTGACCAAGGCCTATCGAGGCCAAGTGAGCTTGGTAGAAGCGAAAAACCCAGCTTCAACCTCCGGTCAAGGCACCAAACCAGTGCGCATTTACCGCGGTCAAGTTGTGGCGGAGTAATTCCAGTCCCGCCGGCCGGTGAACTGAGAACGTAAAAATTCCATCTGGTCGCCGCGAATACGCGCGCTGTTGATCAAGGCTAAATATTCGGCGGTATTGGGGCAGAAAGGTAGAGCCAGCAATTCCATGCCGATTTCACTCAACAGCCGATTACCTTTGTGTTGATTGCAACGTTTGCAAGCCGCCACCACATTGCTCCACCGATCTCGGCCACCCCGGCTGAGTGGGTGCACATGGTCGCGCGAGAGCAGCTCGGGAGGGAAAACCCGGCCACAGTAAAGGCATTGATGGTGATCGCGACCGAAGAGGGCGCTGTTGGTGAGCGGTGGAATCAAACGCATGCGAGCGAGCTGGTTGCCCCCACAGGCAATGATTGCCGGCAAATCCATCTGAGTACGCAGGCCGGTCAGGCGCGAATTGCCCCCGTAAACTCGCCGAACATAACCGCCCAGACTCCAGTGCACCAAATCGCGGGCATAGAGACATACCGCATCCTTCCAGTGCAGCCATTCAATCGGCTGACCGGCGATATTGAGACGTAGAATACGCGCTTCCATCGACACCTCCGCCAAACAAGCGGTGTGCTGACCATGGAGCTGACTGACTGCGGCCAAGGTGCCGCCAGCTTCTGCCCGGCATACCTGCTTTCACATCACTGGGTCGGGACAGGACATTCTGATAAAAAATTGCTTGCCTGCCGATAACTTTGCGATGCCCAAAGGACTCCGAAACTCCGGAGGCTTCAGTCTGCCTAGTTACTATGACGCCAATATTGCAAAAATTCCACCGGTTTGTGGCAATCCTAAAGCGATGACTGAGGTTCCGCAGCCAAGCTGCGCTGCCGACAATAGCTTAGCGCATAAAAAAACCCGCGACTGGGGGGAGCCGCGGGTTCTACTTCTTACAGGATCTGCCCTACCTGGGCCCTTGTGGCGAAGTTCCTTCCTGTTCCCTGCCGCACGTCCTGTGCCTGCCTCCATAGCCACTGCATTGTGGCTCCAAGGCGAGGCCGGCGCCAGAGGCGAAAGACGGCGTTATTTGTGAGATATGTCGCACAAGGCGCCCACCCATTTCAGTCCTGCTCGCTCTCTTCGCGCGTGCGGCGCAGCATTTCGCTCTGCCGGCGCACTATATGTTGAATCAATTCCTCCTGCTCCCGACTGTCCATATCGATAAACTCAAGCCGCACATAGTAGCGCCCTTCTTGCTCCGGCTCGCAGGCTATCACTTCGGCTCGGGCCGACAAGGGCTGACGCTCAGGTAGCAGCAACAGTTCCAGATCCAGCAGCGCGCCTACCGGCTGAGACTCATCGAGGCGCAAGCCCATACCGCAAGCGCTGATATTGACCGAGTGAATGCTGGGCTCGCTGAGTCTTGACCAAGGTTGATCCTGCCGAATGCGCTCTATCGTCCAATCCAGCTTTTGGTTCAACAAATGGCCCAGCCGGGCGGCTTCCGGAGCGTTGGCGGCGAGCGCCTCTAGCAACTGCTCGATCTGGCTGCTGCATTCAACCAAGCGCTGCTCGGCACTGGGTTCGGTATCGATCTCCGACTCAGTTTCGCTTACCGGTCGATAAGCCACCCCCATGCGGTCGGAGATTCGAAAATAGCGCCGCCGATCATCTTGCATTAACGCTGCTCCCACTAAAAAATTTCATCTGGCTCAAGCTCAAACCGGTAATTGGGGCTCAACTCCATTTCCTGTATGATATCTCGGCCCTCGGACTGCAACAGTTCTACCTCTTCCTCATCCAGTTCTTGCTCTAAACCCTGCTGGATAACGATTTCCACGCGTCGGTTCCGCGCTCTATTTTCGGCGCTGTCATTAGGCGCCAAAGGCTGGGTGTCGGCAAAACCGGTGACCTGAAAGCGGCTTTCATCAATATAGTCGCCCTGCATCAGTTCGTGCGCGACCGAGACGGCACGCGCCGAGGACAACTCCCAGTTGGAGCGAAAGCGGCCTGAGCTGATGGGAATATTATCGGTGTGGCCCTGAACTTCGATTCGCCCGGGCTGAAGCATTAACACCGCCTTAATCTCCTCGATAACGCCAAAAGTGTCTTCGGCCAACTGCGCTGAACCGGAGGGGAATGAGCCTTGCTCGCGAATTCGAATAATAATTTGCCGACCGCGGGTCTCGATTTCGATCTGGCCTGCGGCTATCTGACTTTCGAGCTTAGTGGCCAAACTGGTAGCGTCTTCCCGAGTCTGGGCCACCAAAGCCTCGATTCGGGCTTTGAGCTGCTCGCGGGCGTCGTTTTGATCGGGCTCTCCCAGTTCGATTTCGTAAGCTTCGGCGCAGTATATGTCCAGACTCATTTGGGACATATCGTCAGTGCTCTGACGAATTTCGTTGATAGGCGTGGGGTCGGGGCGCCCGGGACTGAATTCCTGGGCTATGATGCTGGTGCCTTTAGGGACATCGTCGAACTGTAGCTCTGCCTGGACACCGAAGGCCTGAGCCATAGAACCGGCCAGACGCTTGAACTTCATAGCGTCCATTTCGGAGAAGGACAGCAGCAGCACAAAAAAGCACAACAGCAGCGCCATCAGGTCTGCGAAGGTGGCCATCCAAGCCGGCAGACCCGGCTTTTGATCCTTATTTTCCGTCTCCTCGTCATCAATCACGCATCAAACTCCTGGCTGGCACTTAGGCAGCGTCGGCATCGGCCACATTACGCTTGCCCTTGGGCAAATAGGTGCGCAACATTGAATCGATGACGCGGGGGTTTTGGCCACTCTGAATGGCGAGCAACGCGTCGATGATCAGGCTCTTTATCATCACCTCTTCGCCGGCTCGCAAACGCAGTTTGTCGGCGATGGGAAGAAACACCGCGTTGGCCAGCAAAGATCCATATAGAGTAGTCAAGAGCGCGATCGCCATGGCGGGACCAATGGCCTTGGGGTCGTCCATGTTGGCAAGCATGGCCACCAAACCGATCAGGGTACCAATCATACCCATGGCGGGCGCGACGTCGCCCAAAGCGGCAAAGATCGCTGAACCTTTGCTGTGACGCTGTTCGGTCAAATAGCGATCTTTGGAGAGCATCGCCTTGACCACTTCCGGGTCGTGGCCATCGACCAGCAACTGGATACCTTTTTCCAGAAACTCGCTGTTGACTTCTTTACCCTCCAGAGACAACAAACCGCCCTTGCGAGCGGCATCCGCCAATTCGACAATTTCATCGATTAAATCGGCAGGGTCTTCAAGCTTGACCACGAAACTTTTACTGGCCACCCGGAAGGCACTGAAAAACTGTGCCAGACTGAATTTCGCCATAACTGCGAACACCGAACCACCTACCACAATCAACAGCGAGGGGCCATTGACAAACATGGCAAGTTCCCCGGACTGGAGCATGGCCACGATAATCAGGCCGAGGGCGCCAATAAGCCCGACCAGCGTTGCTAAGTCCACAGATTACTCCTCATTAATTCATTATTCTCAAAAGGCCAATAGCCTTGAGCGCCGCATCCAAAACCCGAAAGCCACAGTCTCTTGTGGCCTATCGGCCAGAATCTGCTGTGCCAGAATATACCTGAAGCGAGCCTCAGTTTATAATTGCGCCCATCCGCTGAACAGCGCGTCTTTAGCTCCGATGCTATACCATCGGCCGAAATTCTAATTTCTCAACCCCAAAAGGTGTTTCATGCCCGCAAAAAAGCCGCCGGCAGACTTCGAAAAGTCTCTCAACGCCCTCGAGACCCTGGTCGACCAGATGGAGGGCGGAGAAATGTCTCTGGAAGAGTCTCTTAAAGCGTTTGAGCAGGGTATTCAGCTGACCAGGGACTGCCAGGCCCGCCTGGCCGCCGCCGAGCAACAGGTACAGCAGTTGATGGAGCAACAGGGAGAAGTCAGCCTCCAGCCCTTTGATGCGCCCGAGGGCGAGACCGAATGACGCAAGACTTTACCGAGTTTGCTCGCCTTTGTCGCCTGAGAGTCGATACCGCCCTCAAAGTGCGCCTGCCCGAAGCCGATTCGCAGCAGCCCAGCCTGGCCTCAGCCATGGGCTACAGCCTGTTTAATGGCGGCAAGCGGGTCCGGCCGACGCTGGTATACGCTACCGGCGCCGCTCTGGATCGGCCCGCCGATGAAGTTCTGGATGGCATAGCCTGCGCCCTTGAGTGCATTCATGCCTACAGCTTAGTGCACGACGATTTGCCGGCCATGGACGATGACGATCTGCGCCGGGGTCAGCCCAGCTGTCACATCGCTTACGATGAAGCTACCGCCATCCTGGCCGGCGACGCCCTCCAGGCACTGGCATTTGAATGGCTCACCGAGCTGCCGCTGGCCGCTGATCTCAGGCTCTCATTGATCGCCCAGCTAAGCCGAGCGGCGGGAATGCAGGGCATGGTGCTGGGGCAGGCAATAGATTTGGGCGCCGTCAATCAGCACCCGAGCATCGAACAACTGGAACGTATGCATCGCTTTAAAACCGGCGCCCTGATCGATGCTAGCGTGCTTATGGCCGCCGGGGTTTGCGCTGCCGACGATGCCCAGCGAAAGGCCCTCGGAATATATTCCCGAGCGATCGGGCTCGCCTTCCAGGTGCAGGACGATATTCTCGATGTTACCGCCGAGACTCAAATCCTAGGCAAACAACAAGGTGCCGATCTGAGCCGCAACAAACCCACTTATGTGTCCTTGCTGGGGTTAACGCAGGCACGCGCTAAAGCCCAGCATTTGTGCGAGCAAGCCATCGAAGCTTTATCGGAGTTTGGTTCCGGCGCCGATCAGTTGCGCGCCCTGGCTCACTATATTGTGCAGCGCGGTAATTAGGCGAATTTTTGCCAAACCGCTGCGCCCCTGACATATGACCCCAGTAATAGGCTCGAGCATCGGCCTGGTTTAGGCCTGTGCAGCTAGGCAATAGAGGCCCAGTTGCCTACAATGAGCCCCTTTCCAATAACGATGCATTCAAATGTTTAACGAGATTCCCAGCCAGCGCCCCGACACGCCTTTGCTGGACAGCATTGATCTGCCAGAGCAACTGCGCGCCTTGCCCGAAAGCCAGCTGCCACAGCTGGCCGAAGAGCTGCGGGCGTTCATGCTCTACAGCGTGGGGCAAACCGGTGGCCACTTCGGTGCCGGCCTGGGAGTAGTGGAATTAACCATTGCTCTGCACTACGTCTACCACACGCCCGAAGACCGACTGGTCTGGGATGTGGGCCACCAAAGCTACCCCCACAAAATTCTTACCGGCCGGCGCGAGCGCATGCACACTATGCGCCAGGGCGAAGGCCTGGCCGGCTTTCCCAAGCGCGAAGAGAGCATCTATGACACTTTCGGGGTGGGCCACTCGAGCACCTCACTGAGCGCTGCCCAAGGTATGGCCATGGGCAGTGCCATGGCCGGCAGCAAGCGCAAAACCGCCGCGGTGATTGGCGACGGCGCCATGACCGCCGGTATGGCCTTCGAGGCGCTGAACCATATTTCCCACACCAATACCGACATGCTGGTGATTCTCAACGACAACACTATGTCGATCTCGCCCAACGTTGGGGGCATGGCCACTTACCTGTCCAAGGTCTGGGGCAGCAAGTTCTACAATTCGCTGCGCGAAGGCAGCAAGCAGTTCTTGACTAAAATTCCCACCGCCTGGGAGTTTGCCCGGCGCACCGAGGAGCACTTCAAAGGCTTTATTTCACCCGGCACCCTGTTCGAGGAGATGGGCTTCAACTACGTGGGCCCCATCGACGGTCACGACCTGCCCGACCTGGTGCGTTATCTGGAGAATTTGCGCAGCGTCAAAGGCCCCAAATTACTGCATGTGATTACCCGCAAGGGCAAAGGCTTCGCTCCGGCGGAAAAAGATCCGGTCGGCTACCATGCGCTGAATAAACTTGAGCCGGGCCCTAAGACCAAATCGCCAGGGGTTAAATATCAGAAAGTGTTCGGCGACTGGCTGTGCGATATGGCGGCCCTGGACGAGCGGTTGTTGGGTATTACTCCGGCTATGTGTGAAGGCTCGGGTATGGTCGATTTCGCCCTGGCTTTCCCCGAGCGCTTTTATGACGTCGCGATTGCCGAGCAACATGCGGTAACCCTGGCCGCAGGCTTGGCCTGCGAAGGTCAAAAGCCGGTAGTGGCTATCTATTCCACGTTTTTGCAACGCGCCTACGACCAGTTGATTCACGATGTGGCGATTCAGAACCTGGACGTCACCTTCGCCATAGACCGAGCTGGGCAAGTGGGCGAAGACGGCCCCACCCACGCCGGCAGCTTCGATTTGACCTACCTGCGCTGCATACCCAATATGCTGGTGGCCGCTCCCAGCGATGAAAACGAATGTCGGCAACTGCTTTACACCGCCTGGCGGCATCAAGGTCCGGCGGCGGTGCGCTATCCGCGCGGCGCCGGGCCGGGCGCTCGAATCGAATCGGTCATGACTGAGCTGCCCATTGGCAAGGGCGTGGAGCGGCGCAGCGGCAAGCAAGTGGCGATTCTCAACTTCGGCGCCTCACTGGCCGAAGCGCTTCAAGTGGCGGATAAACTCGATGCCAGCGTCTGCGACATGCGCTTCGTCAAGCCTCTGGATGGCGAGCTGATCGAGCGCATGGCAGCCAATCACCAGTTGCTGGTGACCATAGAACAGAATGCCGTTGCCGGCGGAGTGGGCAGCGCAGTCGCTGAGTATTTGAACGCGCGAGGACTGCAAATACCGCTGCTTCAACTGGGCTTCGCTGATCGCTTCGTCGAACACGACGACCAGCAGAGTCAGCTGGCCGCGCAAGGCCTTGATGCCCAAGGTATAGAGCGCTCGATTCGAACGCGCCTAGAGCTTATGGCCCAAACTGGATCCATGCAAAAATAATCGCTGCTCCCCTCACTTCCAAAGCTTTTTGAATCCAGTCTTTACCCCATAAAAAAGGGCCCTAAAAGGGCCCTTTTTCTTAATCACACCTTAGGGTGCGATATCAAACACTGCCGGTACCGGGGTTGCTGGACTCCAGCTTCACCGCCCGATAACCGCCCTGCTTGCGGTCACGCCAGTACATAAGCGCGAAGAACAAGGCCACAATCAGTGCCACCGGCGCCACCCAGCGGAACGCCATACGGCCACCGTAGTTGTCGGCGGGGCGCAGTATCTGCTGAGCCTGTTCCGCCAAAGCGGCCTCTTGCGGTATGCCGCCATCGACAATCGAGCGCAAGGCGTTACCTACTAGAGCACCACTAAGCTCATTATCGGCGCGGTAATCCTCAAGCGCGGCACGGTTGTGCTTGAGCACATTGGCGGCATCGGCGGCTCGATAGCCCAGATCAGCCAGGGCCTCGGGGTTATCGGAAACCGCTTCGGCTTGCTCGACGTAAGTCGGGTAACGCTCGGTTACCTCTTCCATAACTTCAACCACGCGCTCCTCTTCCATGGCTTCGGGCAGGTGACGGTCGGCAATGCCCCCCATCAAACCCTGCAAGTAGCCGGCACCAAGCATACCGGCGCCGATCATCAGCACAATGCCCAGAGAACCGGCTTTGGGGAAACGCTCGCTCATCAAGCCCACCATAGTGGGGAAGAAGAAAGCCACACCAAAAGCAAAAACGGTGGCAGCGGCCATCAGCTTAAAGGCACCGGATTCGAAAGTGGCAAACATAAACAGGCCCAGAGCGGTCAGAATCGAAGCGCAAAACAGCATACCGGTAGGCGCCAGACGTTCCACCACCGGCTCAGCAAACAGGCGCAGCACGGCCATCAAACCGGTGATCCAGACAAACACCAGCATACCGTGCAAGCCGGCGGCCTGAAGCACTTCGGGAATCCAGCGCATAGGTCCGAGTTCGAGCGAAACGGTGACCATCATTACCAGAATCAACAGCAGCACCAAGGGGTGGGTGAAGGTATATTTGAACATCTCGCCCATGGGAACGCCGGCTTCGCCAGTTTCGGTCTTGGGGAACTTCTCCGGCAACAGCATGGCGCCGTAAATCACGATGGGGATATAGACGATGGCGATTTGTATGGTCCAGTGGCCAATCGCCAAAGGCCCGATCGAACCGATTTGCACCATAGCCCAACCCAACAGGCCGCCCAACACCATGCCGCCCGGGAAAAAGGCATGGAAATGGTTCAGCTTGGTGGTCTTGTTTTCCGGAAAGAGTGCCGCGGTCAGAGGGTTGCCGGTCACTTCAATCAAGCCGTTGCCGATACCCATGCCTATGGCGCCGGCAAACAGTACCCAGAAACCCGATGGGTCACCGGCAAAAGGCGCTGCGGCCAGAAATAAAGTCACGCCCAGCAAATGGAAAATAAAGGCACCGGTGGCAGCTACTTTAAGGCCAAACTTCTCCAAGAATGGTCCCAGAATCAGCAGCGAGAGCGACATCCCCCAAAGAGCGGCCCCGCCGATGTAGCCCACATCCGCGTTGGTCAAAATAAACTCGGTCTTGAGCTGGCCGAGAATATTGCTGACCAAAACGAACGAGAAGGCTGTTGGCAGAAGCGCCAGACAGGCCCCCGCAAACAGTTTTTTACGATTGATGCTCGAAGCATCCAGGGTTTCAGTACTCATAATTCGCCTTCCTCATTATTGTTATCAACCAATGTCTAATAGTTTTTGGTATGTAACACTTTCTAAATAACCGCCGGCTTCTGTTCAAAGCAGCCGGCGGCAATCAGCCCAGGGTTAAAGCTTGGTCCACTGACCATCTTTATCCGAAGAGTCTAGCACCGCCTGAATAAAGCGCATTCCCAAGACTCCGGTATCGATGCCGGGAATCCAGGAGGCCATGGGGTGCTGCTCACCTTTACGCTTAGCCACTAAAACGTCGGCCACATCGGTGTAAAGGTTGGCGAAAGCTTCCAAGTAGCCCTCGGGATGCCCGAAGGGGATACGCATACCGCGCGCGGCCACATCGCTATCGATGTTGTCGTCACGGCGGGTAATGCGCTGGTGGTGACCGGCCAGAGGGGTGAGCCACATTTCGTTGGGCTTCTCCTGCGCCCACTCCAGGCCTGCTTTATCGCCAAAGATGCGAATCCGCAAACCGTTTTCGCAACCGGGCGCCACCTGACTGCTCCAAAGCATGCCTTTGGCGCCGCCTTTGAAGCGCAGCATGGCGTGAACGTTATCGTCCACAGGCCGGCCAGGCACAAAGGCAGTCAAATCGGCGCTGACCGAATCCAGGTCGAGCTGGGAGATAAAGGTCGCCAATTGGAAGGCGTGAGTACCAATATCGCCCAAGCAGCCAGCTTTGCCGGAGCGTTTGGGATCGGTGCGCCAGGCCGCCTGCTTGTTGTCCGCCTCGGGGGCCTGGGTCAGCCATTCCTGGGGGTACTCGACCTGAACCAGCCGGATATTGCCCAGCTCGCCGCGCTCGACCAACTCCCGTGCGTAACGCACCAGAGGGTAAGCGCTGTAGTTGTGGGTCAAAGCGAAGAAAGCGTCGCTTTTGGCGACAATCTTCTGCAGCTCGAGCGCCTCTTCCAGGGTCCGGGTCACCGGCTTGTCGCAAATCACATTGATGCCGGCTTCCAGGGCCGCTTTGGCGACCGGGAAGTGCATGTGATTGGGGGTCACAATCGCAACTGCCTCTATACCGTCTTCGCGTTTGGCCTCGGCGGCAAACATTTCCTCATAGGAGCCGTAGGAGCGATCCGCGGCAATATGCAGCTCCTCGGCAGAAGCCTTGGCTACATCAGGCTTTGAAGACAGTGCCCCAGCCACCAGTTCATAGCGGTCGTCGATACGGGCGGCGATGCGGTGCACACCACCGATAAAAGCGCCCTGGCCACCGCCGACCATGCCCAAACGAATACGTGGTTCAGTCATAGCAACTTCTCCTTAAAGACCGAGAATACGGCGGTTGCTGGCTTCGTCAGCTTCGCCACCGGCGAAATCGTCAAAAGCTTTCTCGGTCACCCTGATGATATGGTCGTTGACGAACTTGACCCCTTCTTCAGCACCGGCTTCGGGGTGCTTGAGGCAGCATTCCCATTCGATGACCGCCCAGCCGTCAAAGTCGTAAGAGGTGAATTTGGAGAAAATCTGCTTGAAGTCGATCTGACCGTCGCCCAGTGAACGGAACCGGCCGGCGCGCTCAACCCAGCCCTCGTAACCGCCGTAGACGCCTTGCTGAGCCGTGGCGTTAAACTCGGCATCTTTGACGTGGAACATTTTAATCCGGTCGTGGTAGCGATCGATAAAGGCCAGGTAATCCAGCTGCTGCAGGATCAGGTGGCTGGGGTCGTAGAGCATGTTGGCGCGCGGGTGGTTATCGACTTCCTTCAGGAAGCGTTCGAAAGTGGCGCCGTCGTGCAGGTCTTCGCCCGGATGGATTTCGTAGCACAGGTCGACTCCGGCTTCGTCAAAGGCATCCAGAATCGGGCGCCAGCGCTTGGCCAGCTCGGCAAAACCGGTATCCACCAAGCCAGCGGGGCGCTGGGGCCAGGGGTAGAGGAAGGGCCACAAGAGTGCGCCAGAGAAAGTCGCGGCGGCGGTCAGGCCCAGGTTTTTGCTGGCTTTGGCGAGCAGCATCAGTTGATTGACGGCCCACTTCTGGCGCTCATCGGGTTTGCCGCGCAGTTCGGGTGGGGCAAAGCCATCGAATACTTCGTCGTAAACCGGGTGCACGGCCACCAGCTGCCCTTGCAGGTGGGCGGCCAGTTCGGTCAACTCCAGACCGTGTTTTGCCAGAGTAGCTTTGACCTGGTCGCAGTAGTCGGTGCTTTCAGCCGCCTTCTCCAAATCAAACAGGCGCTTGTCCCAGGAGGGAATCTGTACGCCTTTAAAACCTAGGCCACCGGCCCACTTGGCGATATTTTCGAGGGAATCAAATGGCGCCTCATCGCCGGCAAACTGGGCGAGAAACAAGGCTGGGCCTTTGATCGTCTTCATTATGACTCTCCTTAAGATAGGGGCCGACGCTCAACAACCGAAAGAAGCTGGCTGCAGGTGCGGCATTCAGAGATTATAGATTGCTCGGTTTAGTTTTCTTAGGTTAATTAATTTTATAGGTAATTTGTTTTTTATATGCGATAGAAGCACTTTAGCGCTTTTGTCGCCTCGTGCCAACTGCCAGCACTAAACCCGTCGAGTATAACAAGCCGGAACGAAATACCCACCCCTAAGGGGCAAACTTCTCGCTTTGGCTTGGGCCTAAAAAAGCCCCGGCACTCAAAAGTACCGGGGCCCTCAGCAAGCTCGCCTATTAACTTAGATTTTCATATCACCAAAGAAATTTTTCATGCCATCGAACCAACTGGTTTGACGGGGCGAGTTCTTGCCATTTTTCTTCATGGTGGCCTGAAACTCCTTCAACAATTCCTTCTGCTTGTTGCTCAAATCCACCGGCGTTTCAACCACCACGCGGCACATCAAATCGCCCTTGGCACCGCCGCGCACCGGGGTTACGCCCTTATTGCGCAAACGGAACAATTTGCCGGTCTGGGTTTCGGGTGGCACTTTCAGCTTGACCCGACCATCCAGGGTGGGCACTTCCAGCTCACCACCGAGTGCCGCATCGACAAAGTCGACCGGCACTTCGCAGTACAAGTCATTGCCGTCGCGCTGAAAAATCTTGTGCGGCAGAACATTGACCTGCACGAACAGATCGCCCGCCGGACCGCCTTCGAGACCGGCTTCACCTTCGCCGCTAAGACGAATCCGATCACCGGTATCGACCCCGGCCGGCACTTTGACCGACAGGGTCTTGGTTTCTTCTACCCTACCCTGACCGTGGCAGTCGCCGCAGGGGTCGGTGATGATGGTGCCGCGGCCGCGGCAGCTGGGACAGGTCTGCTGAACCGAGAAGAAGCCCTGCTGCATGCGCACCTGACCGATACCGCCACAGGTGGTACAAGCCGAAGGTCGAGTGCCTTTTTTTGCCCCAGTGCCGTCACAGGTTTCACAGGCGCTCAAACTCGGCACCTTGATCTGCACGCTGGTGCCCTTGACGGCATCTTCCAGGCTCAAATCCAGATTGTAGCGCAAATCGGCGCCCCGGCTGGGGCCACCGCGGCCACGGCCACCGGCGCCGCCGAAAATGTCTCCGAACACATCGCCGAAGATGTCGCTGAAGCTGCCAAAACCACCGGCGCCGGCTCCACCACCCATGCCGGCACTTTGATCAACACCGGCGTGACCGAACTGATCGTAAGCGGCGCGCTTCTGGGTATCGGAAAGCACTTCATAGGCCTCGCTGGCCTCTTTGAATTTGTCTTCCGAGGTTTTATCGCCCGGATTGCGGTCCGGGTGATGTTTCATCGCCACTCGACGATAGGCTTTCTTGAGCTCGGCGGCCGAGACGTCTTTGGAGACCCCCAGCACTTCGTAATAATCGCGTTTTGCCATGCTTGAGTCGCTTTTGGTAGAACTGACACGACAAATGCGGGCAAGCCCGCATTTGGTTTAAATCACTGCAGTAAAGCGCCCGGCGCCTAGGCACCGGGCTCTGTCAGCGAGCATTATTTTTTCTCTTCGTCCTTAACTTCTTCAAATTCCGCATCCACGGCGCTGTCGTCTTCGGGCTTGGCTTGTTCGCCCTGCGCGCCGCCGGCCTGCTCACCGCCCTGCTGCTCGGCGTACATCTTCTGCGCCAGCGAGCTGGAAGCTTCGGTCAGCTTGTTGGTGGCTGCCTCTATCGCATCTTTGTCATCACCCTTGACCACTTCTTCCGCTTCTTTAATCGCGGCTTCGATGGCTGACTTGTCTTCTTCAGTGGCCTTGTCGCCAGCTTCCTGAAGGGTCTTCTGGGTGGCGTGAATCAGGCCTTCCAGCGTGTTGCGCGCGGTCACCGTCTCGGCGAATTTGCGATCCGCCTCGGCATTGGCCTCGGCATCCTTGACCATTTTTTCGATCTCGTCATCGGACAGACCGGAAGAGGCCTTGATCACAATGGACTGCTCCTTGCCGGTGGCCTTGTCTTTGGCGCTCAC
>CAZKCY010000017.1:0-14812 GCA_964551155.1 uncultured Marinimicrobium sp.
TCTTGTGTGTGGATGATCGGTCAGTGACGCGCGAAATGGCAGTTGCGGAATTGCAGGAGGCCTCCGATCGGCTGAGGCAGGCAGCTGAGTGCAACTGAGGGCCTGAGCCCTGACCGCCGCGGGCGATGATCTGGGCCTGACGATCCAGATGCCGACTGGCTCCACGAACAATTTCCTCCAGGCTTTCACGCTCCAAATGCATAGAGCAGGAAGCCGAAACCAACAAGCCATCTCGCCCCAGCAGGCGCATACCCAATTCATTGATGTGCCGATAAGCCGCTTCACCAGCCTTTTGATCCTTGCGCCGCTTAATAAACGCCGGAGGATCCAGCACCACCACATCAAAACGCTCGTTCGCGGCTACTAAATCCTTCAACACGTTGATCGCTTTGCCTTCCAGAGTGTGCAAACGCTCACCGACATCATTGAGACGGGCGTTGTCCTGGGCCCAGGCCAGAGCCTGGCCGGAGGTGTCGACACAAGTCACTTCGGCCGCGCCGGCCTGAGCCATCTGCACGCCCCAACCCCCCAGGTAGGAAAACACATCCAGCACTCGCTTGCCGCTCACGTAGCGCTGTAGGCGGGCGCGGTTTTCCCGGTGATCGTAAAACCAGCCGGTCTTTTGACCCTCGCCCATCGGCACCCGAAAGCGGGTGTCGTTCTCGATCAGCTCCACGGCCTCCGGCAGCTCCCCGGCCGCCACCTCCACATAACTCGGCAACCCCTCCAGTACTCGGGCGCTGTGATCGTTGCTGAGCAGAATGGCTTTGGGTTTTATAGTTTGTTGGAGCGCCTCGACAATCGCCTCCCTAAGCGCCTCCATGCCGGCGCTGGCAATCTGCACCACCAGGTAGTCGCCAAAGCGGTCCACCACCAAACCGGGGAGCAGATCCGAATCGCCGTACACCAAACGATAAAAAGGCTGGGGGTAGACCAGCTGGCGCAATCCCAGGGCCTGGTTGATTCGATGCACCAGCAGAGATTTGTCCATCAGCTGGTTTTCATCCCGGCTCACCAGCCGGCCGCAAATCAAACCGTTGGGATTGATAAAGGCAATGCCGAGGCTTTTGCCGGCATGACTCTGCACCACAGCCTGCTGACCGGCTTCGAAGGACTTGAGGGGGCTCTCAGCGACATCCACTTCGTTGCTGTAAATCCATAGGTGACCGCGCTTGAGTCTCCGATCGGCATTGGATTTAAGTCGAAGGATGGGCAGGTTCATAAGAGGCTCCGGGCGCTATGGAATTTCGGGCGCGAAGTATAACAGCTGCCCGCTACGGCCAAGAAATTATCTGGCGGGCCTATTCAGCTTTTCAATTAGTCAGCTCTTCAACTCGCCGAGGGCAGCGACAATTCCTCCCGCCCGCCAAATCGCTCGCGATCGGCCCGGGTGGCGGTTTCCCGGCATTCGCCTTTTATCCAAAGCACTTGAGTTGAAAGGCGCCGATCCAACTCCAGGTAGCCCTCCCGACAGTAACCCGTGGCCTCCAAAGCGCGCTCGGTGTCGTTTTGCAGGTGTCGGTAGGCCCTCCGGCCCGGCGGTTCCAGCGGCTGCTCCCGGCTGGGCCGGTTGCGGCCTCGATCTATTCGAATCTTGCCCGGATCGATAGCATCGAGCCGCTCCAGCCGATAGACGAACAGCTTGCTGCCATTGTCGAGCAGATCAATTTCGAGGCTCTCATCTAGAGCGCCGTGGTAGCGCCCGCCCATACTGCAAGCCGCAGACAACAAAGCGACCATCATCCAGACCAACAGTCGCCGCAGGGCAATCAATCGTTCCATTTGCAGAGTTTCCTCACTTTTAGACCAGCACTCGATTAAAGATAAGCCGGTGCACGCCGATGATTATCTAGGAGTTAACTTAAGCTTAACAGGCTGTTGGACTGCAACAAGGCCAAAAATCTCCGCTTTCAGGGAGTCACCCCAACCAGTACGGGCAATATAACGTGGCGCTATTCAGACATTTGCTTCGATTTCCGCGCTCCGGGCATAGCTTTTGGCCCGCGCTATTACTGGCGCTGCTTTGTCAGCCCGTATGGGGTGGGCCGGGAACCCATATGGGACCGCCCTCTCAGGGGCTGAGCCCCCAATCGGTCAGCTGGGAAAGGCAGGCCGTTCAGGAAGGGGAGTCAAACGATCTCGACGCCAAAGTCAACCAAACCTGCCCCTCGGGTGCCAATCAATATCAGAAGTCTCTGCTTATCACCGCCTTTCCCCAGCGGCTGCCAGGGTCCTCCAACAACGGGGGCCTCCAAGCCGTCGAGCATCGACTGCCCGAGCTTTTGGCCGAGCAGCTGGCCTACCACAAAGCTATAGACACTCCCAGGTTGGTGGCCTTGGGCCTTGCCAACAGCCGCACCCATTCGAGTCTGGAGCTCGCCCAGCAAGCCCGCCAGCTGGCAGAGGCCAGCAAAGCCCAGCTGGTATTGAGCGGCGAAATAGTCGATATGTCCATGGCCCGGCCCAAGGACAGCTTCAATCCAGGCATAGGCAGTCGGACCCGCAACACTTTTGTGCGAGCACTAAAACTGGACCCAAAATTCGACAGCCGCCAACGCGATTTCGCCTTTGAAATCACTCTGCGCGACGCAATCACCGGCAGCGCACTAATGCAACGTCAGTATCACACGACAGGCACCTGGGAACCCAAGCCTCGTCAAGCCCCGGGATTTGGCTCGCCGGCCTTTTGGAAAACTCACTACGGCCAGCAGGTGGCTGAGTTGATCGAGCGGGCTAGCGAAGAACTGGCGAGGGAAATTCAATGTCAGCCGCTCATGGCGAGCCTGAATCTAACCCCAGGAACCGATCGAGTGGTGGTGCACAGCGGCGTCAACCAAGGCTTAGCAGCGGGCGAGCAGCTGCATTTGTACAAACTGGTGTTTCGCACCGTGCCGGGTGAATACCAGCTCTACCGCGCGCATTTACTCGATGCGCAACAGCAGCTGACCCTTGAAGAACTTGCGCCGGGCTACAGCGTTGCAGCTCTGCCGCCCGACCTTGAGCTGCGGGGGCGTTATATCGCCTCGACTCTGGCCGCCTCGTCTTTGGCGGAGGCCTCGGCTCAAGATCCCTCGCAGGCCAACGGCCAGCGCTGAGCCAAGGCTCGTTAAAAAAGAAAGTAGAGATAAGTTCTGGCGGCGGCCCTTGTACCCGGAGGAAAGATGGAGCGAATGAGTGACCGCCGGCTGGCGGCGGTCACTTGCGACTTGAGCGCTTAGGTCTGTTCGCCGGGCGCTTGGCCGGCATTTTGGGAAGCCGCGGCTCTCTGCTTGCCAACCTGTTGGATAGCCTGGGCAAACACCGCATCAAAATTGATCGGCGGCAGCATAAGCGCGGGGAAAGAGCCGCGGATAACGGTCGAATCGATTACTTCGCGCGCATAGGGAAACAAAATCTGCGGGCAGTGGGTGTTAATCGCCTGACTCAACTGCGGACCATTAAGCCCGGAGATCGCAAACAGACCGGCTTGCTTTACTTCAATCAAAAACGCCACCCGGTTTTCCATGCTCGCGGTAATGGTCATCAGCAACACCACTTCGTAGAGGTTTTCCTCGACGGTGTTGACCTGAATATTCAGCTCCTGATCGACCTTTGGCTTCCAAGCCTTGGAAAAAGCTTCCACGCCCATGGGCGTCTCAAAAGACAAATCTTTCAAATAAATGCGCTTGATCTGCAAACCGGCCTGGGCGGCTTGCTGGCCCGCGGCGGCGCTCTGAGTGGCACTGCCGTTTGAGGCCGGCTTTTCAGAGTTTGATTCGGGACCGCTCTTGGAATTAGTGTCGGAGTTATTTTCGTCAGCCATAACAGTGCTCTGCTCGTTAGTAAAAAATAAGGGTTATTGATTCGCCAGCAGCGCGTCAAGCTCGCCGCTTTTATCCAGCGCCCAGAGATCCGTGAACCCGCCCACATGGGTTTCACCGACCCAAATTTGGGGAACGGTGCGACGGCCGCTAGCAGCCATCATTTCGTCGCGCAACCGCGGCTCTGTGTCAATGCGTCGCTCCTCGAAGGCAACGCCCTTGCTCTGCAACAACTGTTTGGCATTGACGCAAAACGGGCATACGGCGGTACTGTAAATCACTACTTTAGCCATTTCGGATTACTCCCCTTAGCGGCTAGATTTTTTTGATTAAACCCGGAATCGATTTGAGGCTGGGGTTACTTGACCAAGGGCATGCTCTGGGCCTGCCACTCGGACACACCGCCCCCGAGGCGGCGTACTTCAAAGCCTTTTTGCCCCAGAGTGCGGCCCACAGCGCCGGCGTGCTGGCCCAGCTTATCGACCACTATCAAGGTTTTATCTCGGTGTTTTTCCAACTCGTCTACCCGGCCTGCCACTTTGGTATGGGGAATGTTAATAGCACCGGGAATGTGCCCGGCTTTGAATTCCGCGGGCTCGCGCACATCCAGCACTATGCCGGTCTCGTTGTTGAGCATCTGGGTAACTTGCTGAGCGGAAATGGGCTTGCCGTTCTTGATTCGCTCGCGCCAAGCGTAAACCAGAATCAGCACCACCAAACCGCTGACCAGCAACCATTCCTGAGAGATAAACACAAAGAAATCCACAAGTTCCACCTTATTTTCGGTCCGCCAAGCGAGCGGTCTCACCAGAAATAGCCCCCTACCGCATAGGCCGGGGAATGAGCGCGGGCGGCAGTATACACTAAAGAAACCGAGGTTCCCTAGAGTTCACGAGGCCAACAGGTTAGAATAACGGCTATTTGCGCGGCGCAAAAACCCGCTGTGCGAACCGAAATTTCAATTCGCTCCCAATTCACTACCAGTAGAAGTGACTCAGACTATGACCGCCAACAAAAAACCGATTGTTTTGCTCGTTCTGGACGGCTTCGGCCATTCCGAGAATACCGAACACAATGCCGTTTACAGCGCTGAGACGCCGGTCTGGGACAATCTTTGGCACCACAACCCCAAAACTTTGATCGAAACCTCAGGCATGGCGGTAGGCCTGCCCGAAGGCCAGATGGGCAACAGCGAGGTCGGCCACATGACCATCGGTGCCGGCCGGGTCGTCTACCAGAACTTCACCCGCATCAACAAGGCTATTAAAGACGGCGATTTCTTCGAGAACGAAGCTTATGTCAACGCCATCGACAAAGCGGTAAAAGCCGACAAAGCGGTACACATTCTAGGCCTACTCTCTGATGGCGGCGTGCACAGCCACCGCGACCATATCTGCGCCATGATCGACATGGCCGCCCAGCGCGGCGCCAAGCACATCTACCTGCACGCCTTTCTCGATGGGCGGGATACATCGCCGCGCAGCGCCAAAGAATCGATTGAACTGGCCGAAGAGCATTTCGCCAAAGCGGGCACCGGCCGCATCGCCACCATTTGCGGTCGCTATTTCGCCATGGACCGCGACAACCGTTGGGACCGCGTTAAGACCTGTTACAACGCCATGGTCACCGGCGACAGCGAATACGATGCCGAAACCGCTATCAAAGGCCTGGAAGCGGCCTACGCACGGGACGAGAACGACGAATTCGTCAAACCCACGGTCATCGCCGGCGAAGGCGAAGAAGTGGCCACCATCGGCGACGGCGATGCGGTCATTTTCATGAACTTCCGCCCCGACCGAGCCCGGGAAATTACCCGCGCCCTGATCGAGCCGGATTTCGATGGTTTTGAGCGCGAACTTAAGCCCGAGCTGGCGGATTTTGTGATGACCACTGAATACTCCGCCGACATCAAAGCCGCCTGCGCCTTCCCTCCCCAGGAGTTGGTCAACTCCTTCGGCGACTATATTGCCAAGCAGGGTAAAACTCAGCTGCGCATTGCCGAAACCGAGAAGTACGCTCACGTGACCTTTTTCTTCAACGGCGGCAAGGAAGAGAAATTCGAGGGCGAGGACCGCATTCTGGTGCCGTCACCCGATGTCGCCACCTATGATCTGAAGCCCGAAATGAGCGCCCCAGAGGTGACCGACAAGCTGGTGGAAGCCATTGCCTCGGGCAAGTACGACGCCATTATCTGCAACTACGCCAACGGCGACATGGTGGGCCATTCGGGTATTTTCGAGGCCGCCGTCAAAGCCGTTGAGGCGGTCGATGTGTGCCTGGGTCGGGTGCTGGAAGCGGTCGATCGAGTGGGCGGTGAAGCACTGATTACCGCCGACCACGGCAACGTGGAAGAAATGTTCGATCCGGAGTCCGGCCAGGTGAGTACTCAGCACTCAACCCTGCCAGTGCCGCTGGTGTACTGCGGAAGCCGCACCGGCAAATTTGCCGAGGGCGGCTCGCTCGCCGATCTGGCGCCCACCATGCTGCATTTGATGGATGTGCCCCAGCCGAAGGAAATGACCGGCCGCAATCTGTTTCAGCAGGACAACTAAGTGCGGAATTTGCTTTGATGTTAAGCCCCGACTACCAGCGACAGCAGCGCTTGCTTCGGCGCCTCGCCCGGCCATTGCTTCTGTGTCTGGCTTTTTCGGTCGGCCCCGCCCTGGCGGACGATGCCAGCGACTACGAAAAGCAGCTCAAAGAGCTGCAAAGTAATATCCAGAAACTGCAAAAGGAGTTGAAAGAAGTCAAAAGCAGCCGAGACGAGCTGCAGGATGAGCTGGAAGAGTCCGAGTCGGATATCGGCGAGCTGCTGAAAAAGATCGAAAAGCTCAAATCGGAAATGGAGCAGCAGGACGAGCAGCTGCAAAGCCTGCACAAGGAGCGCTCCGAGTTACAACAGGCCCGCCGCGAACAACAGGCGGCGGTGGCCGAGCAAGTTCAAGCGGCTTATAGACTTGGGCGCCAAAGTCAAATCAAGCTGCTGCTCAACCAGGAGGCACCCGAACGGGTCACCCGAATTCTGACCTATTACGACTATCTACTTGCGGCGCGCAGCGACAAGCTCACCTCTTATTTGAACACCTTGAATCGTCTCGATGCCATTGAACCGGAAATTGAAGCCAAAACCGCGGCATTGGCACGCGACAAAGACGCCCTGAGCCAGCGCCACCGGGAGCTGGCCGAACGCCAAGAAAAGCGCAAACAAACCTTGGCCAAGCTCAATAGCAGCATCAGCAGCAGCGATCAGCGGCTGGCAAAAATGCAGCGCGACCGAGAGCGTCTTGAAAAGCTGCTGGGAGAGATGACCAGCACCATTGCCTCAATCCCGCTGCCCGGCGATGGCCAGGCTTTCAGTCGCAGCAAGGGCAAACTGCCCTGGCCTACAAAAGGGCGGGTTCAACACCGTTTTGGCAGTTCCCAAGTGGCCGATAAGCTGCAGTGGAACGGCTTGCTGATTCAGGCCCCGGCGGGCGAGCCGGTGGTGGCGGTACACTACGGTCGCGTGGTGTTTTCGGACTATTTCCGCGGCCACGGCTTGCTGGTGATCGTCGATCACGGTGAAGGCTTCATGAGTCTCTACGCCCACAACCAAAGCCTGCTTAAGGAAACCGGTGAGTGGGTCAGCGCAGGTGAACACATCGCCCGGGTCGGCAGCACTGGCGGCCGGGAAAGCCCCGGGCTCTATTTTGAGATCCGTCAGGGTGGCCGCCCTACCGATCCAGCCCAATGGCTCGCCCGCGCTTAGCACTGGAACTCGAGCCAGAAAGAAGGTCAAAAAAATAACTCTATAAACCGGGCAAGTTAAGTTTGATAATTGAAGCTGGGGCATAAGCCCGATCGGCACAACCGAAATGATCGACGGCCTTCGGCCGCAGGAGATATAAATGCTGTACGCCACTTGTTACCGCGGCGCCTTGCTGATCGGCCTTATGACCTTGCTCAGTGTCTCGTCGGCGACGCTTGCCCAACGGGCAGAGGACTCGGCGGCGGCGCAACAACCGCAAGAAAGTAACGCCGAACAACAAGGGCTACTCCCCCTTGAAGAGCTGCGCACTTTTACCCGCGTCTACGATCATATTCGCAGCGGCTACGTAGAAGAGCTCAGCGATAGTGAACTGCTCGAGTATGCCATCAAAGGCATGATCGCCGAACTCGATCCTCACTCGGCCTACCTGGATGAAGAGTCTTTTGAAGACTTGCAAGTCAATACCTCCGGTGAGTTCGGCGGTATTGGCATCGAAGTGGGAATGGAAAACGGCTTCGTAAAAGTTATATCCCCTATTGACGACACCCCCGCCGCAAAGGCCGGCATTGAAGCCGGCGACCTGATTATTCGCCTAGACGGCAAGCCAGTAAAGGGCATGTCTTTGAGCGAGGCGGTTGAGATTATGCGCGGCCCCAAAGACAGCGAGCTGGATTTGACCATAGTGCGGGAGGGCGTAGAGCAGCCCATCGAACTGACATTAACCCGCGACGTGATTAAAGTGCGCAGCGTACGCACCCGACTGCTGGAAGAGGACTATGCCTATGTACGCATCGCCCAGTTTCAAACCGGCACCGGTCGAGACATGATCGAAGAGCTGGAGAAGATGCGGGAGGAAAACGATGAGCTGAAGGGTATTATTCTCGATTTGCGCAATAACCCAGGGGGCGTACTTCAGGCGTCAGTCGATGTGGCCGACGCCTTTCTCGATAGCGGTCTCGTGGTCTACACCGAGGGGCGGCTGGAAAATAGCGATACCCGTTACTACGCCAACTCCGGAGACATAGCCGAAGATATACCCATAGTAGTGCTGATTAATGACGGCTCAGCTTCCGCTTCGGAAATTGTCGCCGGCGCGCTGCAAGACCACGGCCGAGCCCTGGTTCTGGGTACCCGAAGCTTCGGCAAAGGCTCGGTTCAGACGGTAGTCCCGATCAGTGAAACCCGGGCGATCAAATTGACCACCGCGCTTTACTTTACCCCTGAGGGCCGCTCGATTCAGGCCCAGGGAATCGTGCCCGACGTCACCGTTGAACGAGCTAAAGTTACTGCCCTGAAAACCGGCCTGAGAGCTACTGAAGCGGATCTCTCCGGTCACCTGGGCAACGTCAAAGGCGGCCAGGAAAGTACCAGCAAAGCCCGCGAAGCCAAGAAAAAAGACGCCAGCAGTCCGCTCGCCGATGACAACCAGCTCAACGAAGCACTCAATATGCTCAAAGGATTGCACATTTTCCAGCTCCGCCAAGCCAGGGCAGATCAAGCTTCCGGTGCGGACACTAAGGAGGTTGATAGCGCCTCCGCTGAGCAGTGATTGCTATGCTTAGTCGAAGCCCCATGCTGGCTTTGGCGCTCTGGTTGCTCACCACTGCATCACCGAGCGAAGCGGGGCGGCTGGCAATAGTCATAGACGACTTAGGCTACAGTGCCGAATTGGGCCGGCAGACGGTGGAGCTGCCAGGTGCCTTTACGCTCGCCATCCTGCCCCAGGCGCCCTATAGCTTGCAGCTCGCCCAGGCCGCCAGTGACCAGGGCAAAGAAGTCATGCTGCATAATCCCATGAGCAATACCCGTGGTTTGCCCCTGGATGCCGGTGGCCTCACCGGACTCATGGACAAGAAAACATTTCTTGCGGTTTTGGCGCACAATTTCGAACGGCTGCCTCAGGCTCGCGGATTGAACAATCATATGGGTAGCCAACTGACCCAGGAAGCCAAGGCCATGGGCTGGCTGATGGAATACCTGGGTGGGCGCGGCGCCTACTTCGTAGACAGCAGAACCAGCGCCAAGAGCCGGGCGCTGGAGACCGCGCAGCGCTACCGCATCCCCAGCCTGCAACGGGATGTTTTCCTCGATCACGAGCGCGATCCGGTTCAGATAGAACGTCAGCTGGATCAAGCCTTGGCTTTGGCAAAAAAAAGGGGCTATGCCATCGCCATCGGCCACCCCTATCCCGAGACCCTGACCCAACTGCGCCAACTGCCCGAAAAACTCGAGTTCGCCGGTGTCGAGCTGGTACCCATATCCGAACTAATGACCGAAGTATCCAACAGTCTTGATCGCCGGCCAGGCCGCAGTTGCCTGGCACCCCCAATACGGCTCTGGTATCGACCCGAAAGCCCGGAACCTCCTGCAGTCGATGCTCCCCAACTGCTTTCTCAAATTTTGTGGGCCCGCTCTTATTATTAAAAGTCAATCTATCTATACAAACTTGGTATATACGGACGAGAGGCTGAAAGAGTACAATCGGAAGACGTATGTTATGTCGATCAGGGATAGCACCTCGAGAGCTAAGTGCCCGAGCCGTGAAGATCAATGCCAAAGGTGATGCCATGAGCAAGAACAGAGAAGGCGAGAAAGGTCAAATTCCCGAGCGCCAGGGTCGTTTTATCGAGAAAGAGGGCTACTGGTATTACACGACCCGCGAGGGCGTAGACATAGGGCCTTTCGACACTCGCAGTGAAGCGGAAGTGGGTGTGGGCGAGTTTATCGATTTTATCTGCGCCGCCGAACCGCAAATCCTGGAAATTCTGGAAAAATACCGCGCTGCCTAATTTGGCATTTGCCTGCACGACCTTCCCGCGAGTGACTCCCCAGGAGAGCTCGCGGGATAATTTCATTTTTAAGCCCGCTAGCGCTTAAACTATGATTTCCAAAAACGCCCCTATCCTCGCTCCTCCAACTGCCTACTACGCCAAGCCCCGGCTTGCATCACTGCAAGTTATGGTTCCTATTTATGCTATGGACGCGCAGCTTAGCCGCGCTCCTGCTCCAAATTTTTAAACCGCCTTTTCAGCCTATAACCAATCGATAACAAGGACTTTAATATGCTAAGCAAGTCGTTAGTTTGGGGCGCACACCTTGTTGCCGGTAAAAATAAATAAGGCTCACAGCCAGACGCCTGGCTTAAAACAATAGCTGTTGTACGTCATTTACACGGAATTTGACTGCGTCCACTTTAAAATATTATTTATAATATATATTATAGCCAAATATTAATTCGGCCCAGCAAGCTGCTCCCGTTGCTGAAGCTGCCGATTAGGAAACTTACCCTCGGTATAATGCCTGACTAAGAGCGAGCGTTTAGCGAGACGTTAATTTATCCCCTCCTATTTACGAGGTAACCATGGTGAACAAGGATCGAGAACAAAATACCGCGCTCGAAAATCAAAGTCACCGTCGCTGGAATCCACTTCTCGACCAGTGGGTGCTAGTTTCGCCCCACCGGGCCAAGAGGCCCTGGCAGGGACAGCAAGAAACCCCCAATATCGAACAGCTGCCTAAGTACGCCTCCGATTGCTACCTGTGCCCGGGCAATACCCGCGCTAACGGCAAGAAAAACCCCGTATACAGCGGTACCTATGTGTTCGACAATGACTTTCCCGCTTTGCAGGATTCCGAGCTATCGCTAGACGCTCCAGAAGATCCCCTGTTGGTAGCTCGCCCAGTCAAAGGCCGGGCACGAGTTATTTGTTTTTCTCCCGATCACAGCAAGAGCCTGCCCCAGCTGAGTGAGGCGGCACTGAGGGAGGTAATCGATACCTGGGCCCGCCAGGTTGAAGAACTGGGCCGTGAGTTCGAATGGGTGCAGGTCTTCGAAAACAAAGGCGCCGTTATGGGCTGCTCCAACCCTCATCCTCACGGTCAAATTTGGGCTCAGGATCAATTGCCTTCTGAACCCGCCAGAATTACTGAAAACCTTCGTCGTTATCGGGAACAGCATGGCCGAAACCTGCTATTGGATTACGCCGAAAAAGAAATCGCACTGAACGAACGGCTGGTGGATATCAACGACCACTGGGTAGCACTGGTACCCTTCTGGGCCTGCTGGCCGTTTGAAATCTTGCTACTCCCCCGTGCTCATGTGACTCACCTGGATCAGTTGAACAACGACCAGAGACGCGCGCTGGCCGCAATCATGAAACGCTTTTTGACCCGCTACGACAATTTGTTCCAGTGCAGCTTTCCCTATTCTATGGGCTGGCGCGGTCGAGCCTTCAATCACCAAGACCAATCCCATTGGCAGCTGCACGCCAATTTTTTTCCGCCCCTATTGCGCAGTGCGAGCGTCAAAAAATTTATGGTGGGCTACGAAATGCTGGCCGAAGCTCAGCGGGACATTACCCCGGAACAAGCGGCCGAGCGCCTCAGGGCTTGCGGCACTGATCACTACCTGGATAGGTTAGGGAATCGGATATGAGTCAATCGCAACAGCTCAGAGCTTTAGAGCAGTTTAAACAAATTTATTCTGCCGCGCCGAGCGCTTTATTCTTCGCACCTGGACGAGTGAACCTGATCGGCGAACACACGGATTACAACGACGGTTTCGTATTGCCCTGTGCGATTGACTTCGGCACCTTGTTGGCGGTTCGTCTACGCTCCGACGCGGTGATTCGTGTAGTAGCGGGCGATCTCGACAACCGGGTCAGCGAATGGCGCCTCAATGAGCCGATTGAGCGCGACCCTATCGAAAGCTGGTCCAATTACCTGCGCGGCGTTTCGGCCCACTTTTTCCGGGAAGGAATACCCATAACCGGTATGGATATTTACGCTACCGGCAATGTCCCTCAAGGTGCGGGTCTAAGTTCATCGGCTTCCTTTTCGGTGGCTTTCGCCACGGCCTGCAATCAACTGAATCAACTCGAGTTGTCGGTCGAGGCAATCGCTCGTATTTGCCAGCATGCCGAAAGCGAATTCGCCGGCTGCAACTGCGGCATTATGGATCAATTAGCGTCTGCAGCCGGTAGAAAAGATTGTGCCTTGATGCTCGATTGTCGCGACCTGAATATAACGTCGGTGGCAATTCCCGAGGCTTTGGCGATTATGATCATCGACTCTAAAACAGAGCGTCAATTGGTGGGCAGTGAATATAATGACCGTCGCCGGGAGTGTGAGCTAGGTGCGCAAGGTATGGGCGTCATCAGCCTGCGCGATGCCGATGAAGCCTTGTTGGAAAAGCACAAATCTGAGCTAACAGAAGTGGTGTATCGGCGAGTCCGCCATGTGATTACCGAAAACCGGCGAACTCAGGAAGCTGCGTTGGCGCTTCAGTTCGGAGACATTGCTCGACTGCACCGGCTGATGGCCGAATCGCATATCTCAATGCGCGATGACTTCGAGATAACGCTGCCAAAAATTGATTTTCTGGTGGAGAGTGTCGAACAAAAATTGGAACAAGACGGCGGTGCACGCATGACCGGCGGAGGCTTTGGCGGTTGCGTGGTGGCGCTAGTGCCGAAAACCAAATTGGAACTGATTGCCGGCCACGTTAAAAAACGACAGGCCGAGAAGTATGGCTATGAGCCCGATATCTATATTTGTCAGGCGGAGGAAGGTGCGCGGCAAATAACTTTGCCGCTGACTGAGAAGGCTACGTAAATCGCTCTCAGCGCACCTCGATCCCCCGCTCGCGCATATAGGCCTTGGCTTGTGGAACCGTATATTCGCCAAAGTGAAAGATGCTCGCGGCCAGAACCGCATCGGCGCCTCCCTGGATAACCCCATCGACCAGATGTTGCAGGTTACCAACGCCGCCCGAGGCAATCACCGGCACCGGTACCGCATCGCAGATGGCGCGAGTCAGCCCCAAATCGAAACCGTTTTTGGTGCCGTCTCTGTCCATGCTGGTCAGCAAAATTTCGCCCGCGCCGTACTCGGCCATGCGCGCGGCCCATTCGACCGCGTCTATACCGGTGGGCTTGCGACCACCGTGGGTAAAGATTTCCCAGCGCGGCGTTTCGCCCTCAAGGTTGACCTGTTTGGCATCGATCGCGACCACTATGCACTGGGCGCCGAAGCGCTCGGCGGCAGCTTTGATAAAGTCCGGATTGCTCACCGCAGCGGAATTAACGCCCACTTTATCAGCGCCGGCGTTGAGCATCCGGCGGATATCTTCGATTTTGCGAATCCCGCCGCCCACGGTCAGCGGAATAAAGACTTCTTCGGCCATTCGCTCCACCGTATGCACGGTGGTGTCGCGATCCTGATGGCTGGCGGTGATATCGAGAAAGGTGATTTCGTCGGCGCCTTCCTGGTTGTAGCGCTTGGCCACCTCCACCGGATCGCCGGCATCGCGGATATCGACAAACTGCACGCCTTTGACCACGCGACCGTTGTCTACGTCCAGACAGGGAATGATGCGTTTTGCGAGCCCCATTAATCACCTTTTATCATCAACAAATCCGGTTCTGTCAACAAACCTGACCGGGGATAGTTAAACTTAAGCCATCAAAAGTGCGAAAACTTTAGCGATCACACCAAGCCTGAGCTTCGGCCACATCCAGCGAACCCTCGTATATCGCCCGGCCGGTAATGGCGCCGACTATACCCTGGTCCGCCACTTCCGCCAGAGCTTTGATATCGTCCATATTGGTGATGCCGCCCGAGGCAATTACCGCAATGCTGGAAGCTTTGGCCATGGCCAATGTAGCGTCGACATTCACGCCCTGCATCATACCGTCGCGGGCAATATCGGTGTAAACGATCGCGCTGACGCCGTCTTTCTCAAAACGCTTGGCCAAATCGGTGGCCTTAACTTCGGAAACCTCGGCCCAACCGTCGGTAGCCACCAGGCCATCTTTCGCATCCAAGCCGACAATAATATGGCCCGGGAACCGGCGGCACATCTCTGTCACGAACTCCGGCTCTTTCACCGCCTTGGTGCCAATAATCACATATTGAACGCCAGCTTTCAGATAGTGCTCGATGGTTTCGGCGCTGCGAATACCGCCGCCGATTTGGATTGGCAGATCCGGATAGGCCTTGGCAATGGCGGTAACCACTTCGCCGTTGACCGGTTTGCCTTCAAAGGCACCATTCAAGTCCACCAGGTGCAGGCGCCGACAACCGGCGTCCACCCAGCGCTTGGCCATGGCCACCGGGTCGTCGGAGAAAACCGTGGAGTCATCCATTAGGCCCTGGCGCAAGCGCACGCATTGGCCGTCTTTTAAATCGATTGCGGGGATTACTAGCATTTGGGTTTCTCACTGTTTAACGCTGCTTACTGGCCTCGCGCAGTGGTCGGGCACTG